>JBCBYE010000304.1:0-5777 GCA_039816075.1 Pseudomonadota bacterium
GAGCAGAAGATGACGCCGGCCTTGGCGAGCTCGTCCTTGAAGGTCGTGCCGAGCGAGACGCTGTCGAAGACCGCGTCCACGGCGACCTTGCGGCCCTCGGCCGGCGCCTCCTCGGCGCCTTCGACGCCGGCGAGGATCATCTGCTCCCTCAAGGGAATGCCGAGCTTTTCGTAGGTGCGCAGCAGGTCGGGGTCGACCTCGTCGAGGCTCTTGGGCTTTTCGGCGAAGCTTTTGGGCTGGGCGTAGTAGTACTGATCCTGAAAGTCGATCTGCGGGTAATGGACCATGGCCCATTCCGGCTCGTCCATCTTCAGCCAGCGGCGATAGGCGTCGAGGCGCCATTCCAGCAGCCAGTCCGGCTCGTTCTTCTTGGCCGAGATCAGGCGGACGATGTCTTCGTTCAGGCCCTTGGGCGCGTAGTCCATCTCGATGTCCGAGGACCAGCCGTGCTTGTAGTTGCCGGCGAGCCCCTGCACCGCGGCGAGGGTCTCTTCCTCGACGCCTTCCTTGACCTGCACGTCGTCGAACGAAGCCATGTCGCTCTTCCTTCCTTTGCGCCTCGGGGCGCCTGGTCTCAGGCGCCCTGGGGGACGCGATCTTCCGCGGGGCGCTTGGCGGAGAAGCGCCGGTATCTGTCGATCCACGCGTCGGCGAAGGCGTGGACCTCCGCCGCGGTGGTGGTCGGGCCGAGGGAGACCCGCAGGGCGCTTTGCGCCGTCACGTCGTCGAAGCCCATGGCCTTGAGGACCCGGGAGGGTCCGACCTTGCCCGAAGAGCAGGCCGACCCGGCCGAGACCGCGAAGCCGGCGAGGTCCATCTGCATGACCTGCGTCTCTCCCTTCCAGCCGGGGATCGCGAAGCAGGACGTGTTGGGCAGGCGGTTTGACTTCTTGCCGAAGCAGATAAGGTCCGGAGCAGCCTCGGAAAGGCGCTCTTCTAGAATATTTCTAAGTCTCTCGACCTGCTCCCAGACGCCGGCCTCGATATCCCGTGCCGCCGCTTCCGCGGCTGCGCCCATTCCCGCAATGCCGATGACGTTCTCCGTGCCGGCTCGGCGCCGTGACTCCTGCCCGCCTCCGCGAAGCAACGGCGCCGGCTCGACGCCGCTGGCGATGATCGCCGCCCCCACGCCCGTCGGTCCGCCGAACTTGTGGCAGGAGAGGATGGCCGCGTCGAAATCGTCGGATCGGCGGATCCACTCCCACGGGCGTTCCACGCGGCCGACCATCTGCGTGATGTCGTAGAAGAGCAGTCCGAAGCTTCCGTCGGAGCGTTTGCCGTGGCGCTTGGACCTGCCTGACCCGACCTCTCCGGCCCGCCAGACGTAGTCGTCGACGATGATGCCCGTCTCTCCGTCGGCGTAGGTCATGCCGGAGACTTCGCCGGGCTTGGGGAGCGCGCACGCCCAAAACAGATCGCCGTCGACGTCGAAAGTCGGGCCGTCCGCGTCCTCGGCCCATTCCACGAGGCAGTCGTGATCGACCGGGCTCGAATGGCGAAGGGTCGCTGCGTGCATGAGCATCGCCGCCGCCTCGGTCGCGCCGCTGGTGAAGACGATTTCGTCGGGCCCGCAGCCGACCAGATCGGCGAGCTGGGCGCGGGCCCTTTCCACGATGGCGCGCGCCGCCCGACCCTCGGCGTGCACCGAAGCGGGATTGCCGACCAAGTCCATCGCCTGAAGCATCGCCGCGCGCGCCTCCGGCCGCAGCGGGGCGCTGGCGTTCCAGTCGAGATAGACGCGCGGGCGCGTCACGCCTGCGCCCCCGGCGGCGTCTCCTCGTTCAGCAGCGCCGCGAAGTCGGGGACCGCGGGGCAGGGCACCAGACGATCGGACACGACGTCGGCCAGCGTGGTCTTGCTGAGGAACACGTGCACGTGGGCCGACAGCTGCTCCCACAGATCATGGGTCAGGCATTGCGCCTTGGAGCCGCCGCAGCCCTGCCCGACGGCGCCCTTGGCGTCGCTTTCGCAGCCCATGGCGTTGAGGCGCTCGTCCACCGCCGACATCACCTCGGCGATGGTCACCTGCGCCGCCGGGCGCGCCAGGCGATAGCCGCCGCCGGGGCCGCGGATGCTGTCCACCAGGCCGGCGCGGCGCAGGCGGGCGAAAAGCTGTTCCAGATAGGCCGAGGAGATGTCCTGCCGCGCCGATATCTCGGCCAGCGACACGCGCCGCCCCTCCGCCCCGTCGGGCGCCGCGCCGGCCAGCGCGATGTCGGCCAGGGCGGTGACGGCGTAGCGGCCCTTGGTGCTCAGCTTCATGGCCCGGCCTCCGGCATCGGGGGGTTGAGACGCGTTCGGCCGGACGCGCGGCGTTGACGCGCGCGTGACGGCGGACTACCTCGCTACCGCCGCTCTCCGGCGGGGCGTGGGTGAATTGGAAGCGTTCTAAAGTCTCCGACTGCTTTGGTCAACCATGGCGGCGGCGGCGGACGAGCGCGATAGGTGGAGACGGCGGCGCATGCCTGAGGTGATCTTTCCCGGTCCGGACGGACGGCTGGAGGGCCGCTACCACCCGCAAAAGGAGAGGGACGCGCCCATCGCGCTGATCCTTCATCCGCACCCGCAGCATGGCGGGACCATGAACAACAAGGTGGTCTACAACCTGCACTACGCCTTTCACCGCCTGGGCTTTTGCGTGCTGCGGTTCAACTTCCGCGGCGTCGGGCGCAGCCAGGGCGAGTTCGACCAGGGCATCGGCGAGCTGTCGGACGCGGCGGCGGCGCTGGACCATCTGCAGACGCTGAACCCCAACGCCAAGGCGACCTGGGTGGCGGGATTCTCCTTCGGCGCCTGGATCGGCATGCAGCTGTTGATGCGCCGGCCGGAGATCGGCGGCTTCGTCAGCGTGGCGCCGCCGGCGAACCTGTATGATTTCAGCTTCCTCGCGCCCTGCCCGTCGTCAGGCATCATCGTCAACGGCGAGGTGGACCGCATCGCGCCCATGGCCGAGGTGCAGAAGCTGGTCGACAAGCTGAAGCTGCAGCGCGGCATCGAGATCACGCACAACACGGTGCCCGAGGCCGGGCATCTGTTCGACACGCGGCTCGAAGAGATGACGGACATCGTCGAAGGCTACGTGCACCAGCGCATGGTGCAGGACGGCGTGGCCTAGAGGCGGGCCAGGCGGCCGCCCGGGGCGGGGGCCGCGCAGCCGGTGGTCGCGGGCACGCTGAGCGGCAGGCCGCGCAGGTGGCGCACGGCGAGATAGGCGAAGGCCTCCGCCTCGATCATGTCGCCGCGCAGGCCCACGTCTTCGGCGGAGAGGACGGGCGCGCCGAGGCGCTCGCCCAGCCTCCGCATCATGGTGAGGTTGCGGCGCCCGCCGCCGCAGACGATCCAGCGCGCTGCGGGTTCGGGAAAGCGCTCCGCCGCCTCGCCGATCATCTCGACGGTGACGGCGGTCAGGGTGGCGGCGCCGTCCTGCAGGCTCAGCTCCCGCACCTGATCCAACATCATCTGAAACGTGTTGCGGTCCAGCGACTTGGGCCCCTCGCGCCGCGCGAAATCGGCGAGGGCGTTGCGGCGGACGAGCCCCCGATCCGGCTCTCCCCCGGCGGCGGTCTCTCCGCCTTCGTCATAGGACCCCGCGCCGCGCAGCCGCATGAAATCGTCGATTAGCGCGTTGCCCGGCCCGGTGTCGAAGGCCACGAGGGCGCCTGGCGCCTCCGGTCCGTCGGCCGAAGGATCCACCCAGGTGACGTTGGCGACGCCGCCGATGTTGAGGAAGGCGACCGGCGCTTCCTCCGCCAGGTATCGCGCCAGGGCGAAGTGATAGAGCGGGGCCAGCGGCGCGCCCTGCCCGCCCGCCGCCATGTCGGCGCTGCGGAAATCCCAGACCACGGGCCGGTTCAGCGCGCGGGCCAGCGCCGCGCCGTCGCCCAGCTGCCAGGTCCACCCCTCCTCCGGCGCATGGGCGACCGTCTGGCCGTGATAGCCGATGACCTCGGGCCGGGGCGCCTCCTCGCGCAGCAGCAGGGCGGTCACGGCGGCGGCATGGGCGCGATCCACCTCCGCCTCGGCCTCGGCCAGGTCCGCCGCGAGGGAGGGCGCGCCGCCCTGAGCGACGGGCCTGCCGCGCAGGGCCGCGTATCGGGTCCAGTCGGCGTGAACCTCGGCCGTGCGGGCCAGTTCGCCCTCGGCATAGGCGCGCATCGCGGCGGGGCCGAAGGCGGCGATCTCCACCCCGTCGGTGCGCAGCAGCGCCGCGTCGACGCCGTCCAGCGACGTGCCGCTCATCAGACCCAGCGCCCAGATCGGCTCGCCCGCCGCCATCGCCCTTCCCTTCGCGTCCGCGCCGCGGCATACCCGCGGCCGTTCGGAAACCCCTAACGGCGGAAAGGCCCGGGAGCCATGACCTTCACCCCTCGCTCCGAGTTCCTGCATGTGATGGAGGCCCGCGGCTTCCTGCAGGACTGCACCGACATGGAGGGTCTTGACGTGGCCCTGCGCGAGGGAGTGGTGCCCGGCTATATCGGCTTCGACTGCACCGCGGACAGCCTGCATGTGGGCTCGCTGATCCAGATCATGATGCTGCGCTGGCTGCAGAAGACCGGGCACAAGCCCATCGCGCTGATGGGCGGCGGCACCACGCGCATCGGCGACCCGTCGGGCAAGGACGAGGCGCGGCAGCTGCTGACCGGCGAGGGCATCGCCGCCAACATGGCCGGCATCCGCAAGGTGTTCGACACCTACCTGACCTTCGGCGACGGGCCGACGGACGCCATCCAGCCCAACAACGCCGACTGGCTGGATCAGCTCAACTACATCGACTTCCTGCGCGATTTCGGGCGGCACTTCACGATCAACCGCATGCTGACCTTCGACAGCGTGCGCCTGCGGCTGGACCGCGAACAGCCGCTGACCTTCCTCGAATTCAATTACATGCTGCTGCAGGCCTATGACTTTCAGGAGCAGTTCGCCCGCTTCGGCTGCCGCCTGCAGATGGGCGGGTCCGACCAGTGGGGCAACATCGTCAACGGCGTGGACCTGACGCGCCGGGTGCACGGGGCCGAAGTCTATGGGCTGACGACGCCGCTGCTGACCAAGTCCGACGGGACCAAGATGGGCAAGACCGCGGGCGGGGCGGTGTGGCTGAACGAGGAGCGGTTCTCGTCCTACGACTTCTGGCAGTTCTGGCGGAACACGCCGGATGCGGATGTGGGGCGGTTCCTGAAGCTCTACACCGAACTGCCGGTGGAGGAGTGCGAGCGTCTGGGCGCCCTGGGCGGGGCCGAGATCAACGCGGCCAAGGCGGTGCTGGCCAACGCGGTCACGACGCT
Organism: Pseudomonadota bacterium; assembly: GCA_039816075.1. Taxonomy (GTDB): domain Bacteria; phylum Pseudomonadota; class Alphaproteobacteria; order Rhodobacterales; family Rhodobacteraceae; genus Albimonas. The sequence goes on from JBCBYE010000304.1 coordinate 5,283, forward strand.
GGCGCGCGGAGCGGCGGCGGCCGAGGCGGCCGAGGCGACGGCCCGCGAGACGTTCGAGCGCGGCGGCGCGGGCGAGGATCTGCCGACGGTGTCGGTGACCGCGGCGGAGGCGGCGGAGATGACGGTGGCGCAGCTGTTCGTCCGGGCGGGCCTGGCGAAGTCGGGCAAGGAGGCCAAACGCCTGGTGGCCGAGGGCGGCGCGCGGCTGGCCGACGCGCCGGTGGCCGATGCGGGCGCCGCGCCGGGGGCGGAGGCCTTCGCCGCCGGTCCGGTCAAGCTGAGCGCCGGCAAGAAGCGTCACGCGCTGGTGAAGCTCGACGGCTGAGCGCCGGGGGAGGCCCCGGATCGGGTCCGGGGCGCCGGCCGATGGGCGACGGCCGATGGGCGACGGCGCGGCGTCCCGGACAAGACGCCTCCCCGCCCGGCGCCGCCCTCCGGCAGAAAGGCGGGTCGCCGAAAGGGTCAAGGCCCGCAGGCCGAAGGCGCGGCGACCGC
>JBCBYE010000648.1:0-2644 GCA_039816075.1 Pseudomonadota bacterium
CATCCCTTCGGCCACCGCGGCGTCCATCTTGGCCCGCTCTTCGGCGGAGACCTCGACCATCTCATAGGTCTTGCCGGAGGTCTCCTTCATCACCGCCAGCGACTTCTCATCCGCGCCATCGAAGCTTTCGGCCAGCTTCATGGAGGCCGCTTCGCCCGCCAGTTCGTCGATGATGGCGCGATGCTCGTCGCTGAGGCCCTGGTAGCGTTCCTTATTCATGACCACGAAGATCACCGCGTGCTGCACGGGCACGTTGGTGACGAAATGGCTGGCCACGTCCCAGAAGTTCCAGGGCGGCGTCATGTTGTTGTAGGTGGCGTAAGCGCCGTCGATCGTGCCGGTCGACAGGCCCGTATACATCTCCGTCACCGGCATCTGCACCGGCACGGCGCCCATGGCCTGGATGATCGGCGTGGTCAGCGCCGCATAGGGCACGACCTTGGCGCCCTTCATGCCTTCGAGGGTGGAGACGTCGCGCGTCGCGGCGATGCCGATGCCCGCGGCGGTGGTCAGGCCGATCATCTTCACGTCGGCGTACTCGTCCGCGAGATGCTCGTCGAAGACCGCCAGGATACGCCGCGTGGCTTCGGCGGAGCTTTCAGCCTTGCCCGGCGGGATCGCCAGCATGGTCTTGGGAAAGATCGCCGGCGTGTAAGCCGAGACGCCGAAGGTGATGTCCGCGACGCCCTCGACCGCGCGCTTGTATTGCTGCACCGGGCCGGCGCCCAGCTGGCCGGCCGGGAACAGCTTCATGCTCAGCGTGCCGCCGGAGCGCTTCTCAAGCTCCTCGCCGAACCACTTGAACATCACCGTGTTGGTGTGGTGCTGCGGCGGGACGAAGGTCGCGACCGTCAGCTCCTCGCCCAACGAGGCCTGAGGCGCGAGACCCAGGCAGACCGCGAACGCCGCAACCGGCGCGAACCGTGAGAACATCGTCTTTCCTCCGTTGGCAGGCTTGGCGACCGCCCCCCTTTGGGATCCCAAAAGTGGCGGCGACTCGACAGCCTGTTATCATTAAGCGCTAGAAGAGCTGATTAAGGATCCTGAATCAAGCGCAAAGTGGCAGACAAACACGCTTGATCCATCTCCGTCTTGACTTTGGGATCCCAAAGCGCTGCAAACGCGGCATGGACTCCATCGACACGGAACTCGCCGCCCGCATCCGGAACGACATCCTCAACGGCGCCTATTCGGCGGGCGAGCGGCTGTCGGAGGCGCAGCTGTGCGATACGCACCGCGTCTCTCGCACGCCCGTCCGGCTTGCGTTGCGGTTGCTGGAGCGCGAAGGCGTGATCCGGCGAGGCGAGGGGCGCGGCTACACCGTGCAGAGCCCCACCGTTTCGGACATCCTTCAAGCCGTGCAGGTTCGCGGTCATCTGGAAAGCCTCGCCGCCCGCCTGATGGCGCAGTCGCCGGATCGCGCCGCCTTTCTGCCGCGCATGACCGAAGCGATCGAAACGCTGGAGGCGCTGATCGACGGCGGCCGGCTCGACGACGCCGTGATCCGGCGCATGCAGGCCGCCAACAAGCTGTTCCACAGCACCATTCTGGAGGCCTGCGGCAACGACTACGTCGGCTTCGCCTGCCGCCAGATCAGCCATCTGCCCATGCTGGCGACCGGCTCCATGGCCTTCGATCGGGCGGTGCACGACTCGCCGGAGCGGCTTGAGCGCGGCCTCTTCCGCCTGCGCATCGGCAACGCCCAGCATCGAGTGATCCGCGAGGCGGTGGACCGCGGCGACCCCGTGCGCGCCGAAGGCATGATGCGCGAGCATGCCAACACGATGATCGAGTACATCGAGACGTTCGAAAAGCGCGACGGCCGGCTGACGGTGGCGGACCTCGTGGCTTACTCGGCCCCGGACTTGGACGACGACGCCGCCTGAGGCGGGCGCGAGCGGCCCTCAGCCGCCGGTCTCGGCCGTTTCGCGGATGAAGGCGTGCAGGGCGCGCCACATCGCGACGGGGTTCGAATACATCGGGAAATGACCGCAGTCGGAGATCTCCTCGACCCGCACGCCCTCCGCGCGCAGGCGCGGCAGGTAGGACAGGCCGGCGTTCTGCGCGCCATGCATGAACATGCGGGGCATGGGCAGGCCCAGGAAGCGGTCGAGCAGGCCTGGCCGATCCGATGCCTCGACCATGGACGTGAAGATGGGCGCCACGGCGCCCGCCCGCACCTTGTGCGCAAGGCTGGCGGAGAAGAGGGCGGAGGCGAAGGCCGGCGCCTGCGACGCCCGCAGGGCGAAGGCCTCGAGAAAGCGCTCCGGGTCAGGATCGGCGTGCGACAGGATCTGGCGGCTGAGAAAGCAATCCTCCGGCGCGACGTTGCCCTCGATGCTGGAGAAGCTCAGGACACGCTCCGGATGACGGTCGGCCAGCAACAGCCCGGTCAGGCCGCCCATGGAATGCCCCACGACGTGGGCCCGCTCGACGCCGAACGCATCCAGCAGGGCGACCGCCGTTTCGACGAGGAGCGGCATGCCCAGCCGGTCCAGCTCCGCGCAGACCGAGCGGCCGCAGCCCGGGGCGTCGTAGGCCAGGACCGGATGCGCGTCGAAGGCCGGCTGGGCATGCCGCTCCTCGTCGAAACGGCGGTCGCCCTGCTGGATGCGTTCGGCGTCGAGCGGGCCCACGTCGTGGG
>JBCBYE010000656.1:0-2580 GCA_039816075.1 Pseudomonadota bacterium
CGAAAGCCTCAAGGCCAAGCCGCGCTTCGCGCGGTCGCTGCGCCTTCGGCTTGCGAGCCTTGACCCTTTCGACGACTCGCCTTCCGCGCAGCCGTCGCGCCTGGCGGCAAGGCGCGCAGGCTGGCGGGCGGGCCGACGCTCGCCCGCAGGGCGGCGTTCGGGGCGGCCGGCAGCGCGCGGCGGCGGCGGCGCCTAGGCCGTTCGGAAGCCGCCCCGGCGCCAGACCCAGGCGCTCAGCACGATCGCCGAGCCCGAGACCAGCGTCATCACCGTGCCCGGCAGAAAATGCACGTGCCCGCCCAGATCCATGAACAGGAAATAGCCCAGATCGGCCATGCCGCCGATCAGCGCCGTCACCCAGGCCCCCGTCAGGCTGCCGCGCCAGATCCAGACCGCGCCGATCAGCGTCGCCGCGCCGAACCAGGCCAGGTTCCAGCCGTGCTGGTTCAGCAGCGCCCCCGCCGCATCGGGATAGCGCGCCCCGGCCAGCGCCTCGGGCGTCGCCGCATCCGCCACCGCCGCCACCGCGCCCGCCGCGTCCGAGCTCAGCACCACCGCGCCGGCCAGCATGTGCACCAGCCCCCACAGAACCCACAGGCCCGCCGCGACCTTCAACGCAAGGGTCGTCTTCGCCTCCATCCCGCTCGCCGTCATCGTCGCCTCCCCGTTGCCGCCGGCCCGCCGCCGGCCTACCGTTTTGCAAGACCACCCTAATCAGTGGACAAAGTCCACCGAAACCTCAGAGGTCCGATGACGGATCCCATCGCGCTCGCCCTGCAGGTCGACCGCTTCGTGCGCCGCCTGCACGGCGGCATCCACGCCCGCGCCACCGCCGTCGATCACGACCGCATCGGCCCCATGGGCGGCATGATCCTCATGGCGCTCGCCGAGCGGGAGCGCACGCCGCTGCACCGCCTGGTCGAGGATTTCGCCCGCGACAAATCCCAGATGACGCGCATGGTCCGCACGCTGGAGGACAAGGGCATGCTCGACCGCGCCCCCTGCCCCGACGACGGGCGAGTGACGCTGCTCGGCCTCACCCCCAAGGGCCGCGCCTTCGTGGCCCAGATCTCGTCGCTCATGGCCGAGGTGGTCGACGACCTGCTCGCCCCCGTCCCGCCCGAGGACCGCGCCGCCTTCGCCGCCATCCTCGACCGCCTCTGACCCCGCCCCCCAAAGCGCCGACCCCTAGCCCCGGCCGCGCCGGCGCCCTAGCTTGACGCCCATGTTCGTGCCCCTCTTCCTCCAGCTGCGCGAGGCCGGCGTGCCCGCCTCGCTCCGCGAATACCTCACCCTGCTCGAAGCGATGGAGCGGGAGGTGGTGCGGTTCGACGTCGAAGGCTTCTATTACCTGGCCCGCTCGGCCCTCATCAAAGACGAGCGCAACATCGACAAGTTCGACCGCGTCTTCGCCGAGGTCTTCAAGGGGCTGGAGGCCGTCTCCGGCGGCGAGGAGGGCGTCGAGGCGATGCCGCTGCCCGAGGAATGGCTCCGCAAGCTCGCCGAAAAGCACCTCTCCGAAGAGGAGCGCGCGGAGATCGAGGCGCTCGGCGGCTTCGACAAGCTCATGGAGACCCTGCGCGAGCGCCTCAAGGAACAGCAGGCCCGCCACCAGGGCGGCTCGAAATGGATCGGCACCGCCGGAACCTCGCCCTTCGGCGCCTACGGCTACAACCCCGAAGGCGTGCGCATCGGCCAGCACGAGTCCCGCCATCGCCGGGCGGCGAAGGTCTGGGACAAGCGCGAATTCAAGGACTTCGACGACGAGGTCGAGCTCGGCACCCGCAACATCAAGGTGGCGCTGAAACGCCTGCGCCAATGGGCCCGCGACGGCGCGCATGAGGAGCTGGACCTCGACCGCACCATCCGCTCCACCGCCGAGCATGGCTATCTCGACGTCAAGACGCGCCCCGAACGGCGCAACGCGGTGAAGGTGCTGCTGTTCCTCGATGTCGGCGGCTCCATGGACGATCACGTCAAGGTCGTCTCGGAGCTGTTCTCCGCCGCCCGGGCCGAGCTCAAGCATCTCGAACACTTCTACTTCCACAACTGCCTCTACGAGGGCGTGTGGAAAGACAATCGCCGCCGCTGGAACGAACAGCAGCCGACGATGGACGTGCTGCACACCTATGGCCGCGACTGGAAATGCGTCTTCGTCGGCGACGCGGCCATGAGCCCCTACGAGATCGCCTATGCCGGCGGCGCCAACGAGCACTGGAACGAAGAGCCCGGCTCCGCCTGGCTGACCCGCGCCGTGGACCAGTGGCCCAGCTGCATCTGGATCAATCCCACGCCCGAGCATGCCTGGCAGTACACCCAATCCACCCAGATGATCCGCCAGATCTTCGCCGACCGCATGTATCCCATGACGCTCGACGGGCTCTCGGGCGCCATGCGGGAGCTCAGCCGCTAGGCGCGCCCGCGGCGCAACGCCCCGCCGCGCCCGCGGCGCAACGCGCTGTCGCGCCCGCGGCGCAAAGCCCCGTCGCGCCAGCGGCGCAACGCCCTGTCGCGCCCGCGGCGCAAAGCCCCGACGCTCCCGCGGCGCAACGCCCTGTCGCGCCGGCGGCGCAACGCCTC
>JBCBYE010000644.1:0-2678 GCA_039816075.1 Pseudomonadota bacterium
CGCCGCGGCGCCCGGCGCCGTGGTGGCGGAGCGCGGGGCGAAGCCGGTCTTCGCAGCCTATGGCGTTGACGCCATTGGCGAAACGGCGGTCGACACGGCCGCCGCGGCGCGGGCGGCGGCGGAGGCGGCGGGGTTCCCGGCGGTTCTGAAGCTCGACGCGCCGGACCTGGCGCACAAGACCGAGGTCGGCGGCGTGGCGCTGGGCCTGGCCGACGGCGAGGCGGTGGCGGCGGCGTTCGAGGCGATGATGGCGGCGGCCCGCGCCGCCGGCGTGACCCCGCGCGGGGCGCTGGTGCAGCGCATGGCCGCCAAGGGCGTGGAGATGGTGATCGGCGGGCGCGTCGATCCGGTCTTCGGCCCCCTGGTGGTGGCCGGGATCGGCGGCACGATGGTCGAGGTGCTCAAGGACACGGTGGTCGCCCCGGCCCCGGTGACCGAGGCGCAGGCGGCGCGGATGCTGGAGCGGCTGCGCCTGGGCGCGATGCTGGACGGCGTGCGCGATCTGCCGGCGGTGGACCGCGCGGCGCTGGCGCGGACGGTGGCGGCGGTGTCGGAATTCCTGTGGGATTTCAGGGACGAGGTGGCGGAGATCGACCTCAACCCGGTGATCTGCCGGGGCGGGGAGATCACCGCCGTGGACGCGCTGATCCTGCGTCGCGAGGGCTGAGGCGGGGGCGCCGCCCCCCTGACGCGCGGCCCGCCCACCCTCCCCCGTCGCGTCAGGGGGGCGGCGTGCCTTGTGCAACCGGTTGGAAGGAAACGGCATGGACATCGCCGGCAAGAACATCGTCGTCACCGGGGCCGGCAGCGGCATCGGGCGGGCCCTGGCCGAGGCGTTTCACGCCGCCGGCGCCGCCCGGATCGTCTGCGCGGATCTGAACGACGCCGGCGCGCAGGAGACGGCCGAGGCTCTGGGCGGCGTCGCCCATGCCCTCGACGTGCGCGACGAGGCGGCGATCAAGGCATTGATCGACAGGGTGGAATCCGAGGTCGGGCCGATCGGCGTCTTCTGCTCCAACGCCGGGATCATCCATGACGGCGGGCTGGAGGTGGCGAACGAGTCCTGGACCGCGGAGTGGGAGGTCCACGTGATGGCCCACATGTATGCCGCCCGCCACGCGGCGCCCCTGATGGCGGCGCGGGGCGGGGGCTGGCTGCTCAACACCGCCTCGGCCGCGGGACTGCTGAACCACACGGGCTCGGCGGTTTATGCGACCACCAAGCATGCGGCGGTGGGGCTGGCGGAGTGGATCGCCATCGCCTGGAAGGACCGCGGCGTGGGGGTCAGCGTGCTGTGCCCGCAGGCGGTGGTCAGCGGCATGACCGCGGGACGCGGCGGCGGGGTCGCCTCGCTCGACGGGATGATGGAGGCGGCGCCGGTGGCGCAGGCCTGCCTGGACGCCATCCGAGAAGAGCGCTTTCTGGTGCTGCCGCATGGCGAGGTTCTGACGTATATGCGGAACAAGTCCGAGAATTACGACCGCTGGCTGGGCGGGATGCGCAAGTTGCGGCGCAAGTTTCATCCGGATTGAGCATTTTTTCGTGCGAGGGCCCCGCGGTTTCATTGCGGCGACCATCGACGCGTTGGGCCCGTTTCGAGGTCGTTGCTCGCCCGCCGCTTGCGCCGTCTCGCCCCGGACTTGATCCGGGGCCTCCTGCGCTCGGCCGCCCCGCGCGTCGTCGGCCGAGGCGGCGGGCCGAGGCGGCTCCGGACTTGATCCGGGGGGGCCTGTGCGGAGCGGTGGGTGGAGGGTGAAAGGCCCGCGTTTCGAGGGGGTTACAGGCGATAGAGGCGCTCGGCGTTGCCGCGGAGGAGGGCGTCGGCATGGGGGCCCTGCGCCAGCTTCTTGTAGGCGTTCCACAGGACCCGGTAGCCGACGGAGTAGCGGTCCACCGGAAAGTTGCTTTCGAAGAGGCAGCGGTCGGGGCCGAAGACCTCCAGCGTGCGCTCGATCCAGGGGCGCTGCTGTTCGGCGAATTGCTCCGAACTGGGCGGCATCTCGTTGAGATGCCACGAAAAACCGTTGTCGGGCATGGCCAGGCCGCCGAGCTTGGCGTGCAGGTTCGGACGCTCCGCCAGGCGGGCGATGTCATCGCGCCACGCGGCGAAGACGGCCTCGCCCTGGCCGGCGAAGCGGCCGACGCCCAGGGGATGGGCGACGTGGTCGAGCACGACCGTCGTGGCCGGCGCGGCGTCGCAGAGGGCGCCGAACTCGGCCATCTGGGTGTGGTAGAGCCAGCAGTCGAAGACCAACCCGCGCTCCCCCAACCGCCTGACTCCCCGATGAAAATCGGGATCGCGGAGAAGCCCTTCGGGGGCGCGGCCGGGGATCAGAAAAAGCTCGGCCGCCTCGGGATCGTAGGAGGCGGAGTGGCGGATGCCGCGGAAGCGGCCCTTGCCGGCGGCCTCATGCGCGTCGAGGACCTGGTCGAGCTGCGCGAGGGGCAGGCGCAGGTCCGCATGGGCGACGATGCCGGCGACCTCGGGGGTTCCGGGGCCGGATTTTTCAATGAGATCAACAACGTATTCGGTTTCGCCGACGGGGCGCAGAGGCTCCGGCCCATCTTCGCGGTAGAAGGAGCGACACTCGATGAAGACGAATACGTTGTTGATCTCATTGAAAAATCCGGCCCCGGAACCCCCGAGGTCGCCGGCATCGTCGCCCATGCGGACCTGC
>JBCBYE010000017.1:0-16687 GCA_039816075.1 Pseudomonadota bacterium
CCGCCAGGGCGATGCGCTCCGCCGGCAGCGCGCCCGCCTGCCCCACGGCGTGCAGCCGCTCCACCGCCAGCGGCACGCAATCCAGCCGCGCATGGGTGGGGCGAAACCCGTTGGCGAGCGCGAAATCCACCACGCCGGTCAGCGCCCAGTTCTGCAGATAGGCGCTGTACCCCTCGGAAATGCGGGGCTTCACATCCGGAAACGCCGCCTCCGCGCCCCGGATCAGGCGCGCGCCCAGCAGCGACACGGCGGCCGGCGAGGCGCCGATCAGAACGTCGCCGGCGGGCCGGCTTCCCTGCGCCATCGCCTCCTGCCGCGCCAGTTCCAGATCGCGCAGCAGGCGCGTGGCGCTCGCATGCAGGCTCTCGCCCGCCTCGGTCAGGCGCATGCCGCGCCCGTCTCGGTCGAACAGGGCGCAGCCGAGGTCCTGCTCCAGCGCCGCGATGGCCCGGCTGATCGCCGGCGCCGTCGTGCCGGAATGAACCGAGGCCTGCGCGATGCTGCCCACATCGGCGGTCAGCACGAACCAGCGGAGCTGCCGGACCTGCATGCATGCCCTCCTTCGGCGCAGGGCGGCGGGGCGGCGCCCGCGGCGCCCGACCTCACGTCGCTTCGAAAAAGTGGTCGTAGGTTTCGTGAATGTCGGCGATCGTCGCGTCCAGCCGGGCCAGGTGCCGGCGCGCGGCCCGCGTCGCCTCATCCGCGTCATGGGCGGACAGCGCCGCGGCGATGTCCTCGTGATCCCTCAGAAGGGCAGCGGCCTCGTCCTGTCGGCCAAGGCTGAGCACGCACAGCCGATCGACGCTGCGCTTGCAGTCCTCGATCGTGTCGAACGCCAGCGGATGGCCGCCCAGCGCGCAGATCATCTTGTGAAACCGGTAGTCGAGCGCGTGGAACGCCGCGCCGTCGCCATCCCGCACCGCAACGGCCTGCTGATCGAGGCTGCGCCGCAGCTCCGCCGCGCGGCCCTCGTCCCAGATCGCGCAGGCGGCGCGCAGAACTTCCAGTTCCACGGCCAGGCGAACGAAGCGGGCGTGGGCGATCTGCTGCATGGAAAAGCCGCGCACCACCGTGGCCCGCTGCGGGCGGATCAGCAGCAGCTGCTTGCTTTCCAATCGGTTGAACGCGTCGCGCACGGGCTGGCGGGAGACGCCGAAGCGGCGGGCGATGTCCGCCTCCGACAGCTTGGTTCCGGGTTCCAGCTTCAGCGTGGCGATGTCTTCGTAAAGCGTGTCGTAGACCACGTCGATCGTGGTGCGCCGCTCCATCCCCTGTACCATCTTCTGCATGCGCGTCCCCCGTCCTGCACCGATCCCGCGCCGCCCGCGGCCCAGGCCCCGTCCGGCCCCGACGCCCTTGCTTTGGCCGCTTGGCCGGCGCGCCGCAACGGGTTTCCGCCGTCGGCCGATTTCGGTTGACAAGACTGGTATACTAGTCGTCTGATCCTGGCAACGAACACGGGACGGCGCGACGCCGGACCCGCAGAACGAACACAAGGGAGGACGACCCATGACTCATGAGGTCGGGGCCGCGGGCGCATCGTCGCTCGCCGGGCGCGTCGCCATCGTCACCGGCGGCGGCCGGGACATCGGACGCGCCTGCGCGCTGCGTCTGGCGGCGGCGGGGGCCTCGGTGGCCATCAACTACAACCGCTCGTCCGCAGGCGCCGAGAGCGCCGTGGCGGAAATCGCCGCCGCCGGCGGCGCCGCCTTCGCCCAACAGGGCGACATGACCAACGCCGCGGATGTGGACGCGCTGGTCGCCCGGGCCGCGAAGGAACTGGGCGGGGTCGACATCCTCGTCCACGTCACCGGCGGTCTGGTCGCGCGCAAGACAATGGCGGACATGGACATCGCGCACTGGAACCGGGTGATGGACCTCAACGCGACCTCCATGGTGCTCGCGGTGAAGGCCGCCCTGCCCCATATGGGCGCCGGCGGGTCGATCATCGGCATCGCCTCGCAGGCGGGGCGCGACGGCGGCGGGCCCGGGGCCATCGCCTACGCCGCCTCCAAGGGGGCGGTCATGACCATGACCCGGGGCCTCGCCAAGGAGCTGGGGCCGGAGATCCGCGTGAACTCCGTCTGCCCGGGCATGATCGCCACGCGGTTTCATGACGACTTCTCCAAGCCCGAGGTGCGCAAGCACGTCGCCGGCATCACGCCGTTGAAGCGCGAGGGCGCGTCCGAAGATGTAGCCAACCTCGTCGCTTACCTCGCCACGGACGAGGCGGCATTCATCACCGGAGCCAACATCGACATCAACGGGGGCCTGCTCTTTTCGTAGGGCGGCCCTCCAACAAGACCGAACCATCGACAAACCTGGGAGGACACCATGAACAAGACCCTCAAGACATCGCTGCTCGCCCTCGCGGCCACGACGATGCTGACCGGCGCCGCTTCGGCGGACACCTGGCGCGCCTGGAACATCCACCATGACGGGCATCCGAACACGGCCGCCATGGACCGCTTCGCCGAGCTGGTCGACGAGGCCACGGGCGGCGAGATCACGCTCGAGGTGTTCCACGGCGGCGTCCTCGGCTCCCAGCCGGACGCGCTGGAACAGGTTCGCATCGGCGCCATCGAGATCGGCAACTTCAACCTCGGCCCCATCGGTCCGATGGTGAAGGAGGCGAACCTCGTCTCGCTTCCGTTCATCTTCAAGAGCGTGCCGCACATGTTCCGCGTCCTCGAAGGAGAGGCGGGCGAAGTCATCGCGAACGCCATGGCCGAGGCCGGGGTCAAGCCGCTGGCTTGGGTCGATGCCGGCGCGCGGTCCTTCTATAGCCAGAAGCCGATCAACTCGCCGGACGACGTGGCCGGACTGAAGATCCGGGTGATGAACAACGACCTCTACACCTCCATGATCTCCGCCATGGGCGGCAATCCCTCGCCCATGGCCTTCGCCGAGGTGCAGCAGGCTCTGAAGACGGGCGTGGTGGACGGTGCGGAAAACAACTTCCCGTCCTTCAAGAACGTCGGCCACTACGAGGTCACGACCCACTACTCGCTGAGCGAGCATCTCATCATTCCCGAGTGCATCTGCGTGAACACCGCCAAATTCGACGCGCTCTCGCCCGAAATGCAGGCGGCCCTGCGCGGCGCGGCCGAAGAGGCGGCGCTCTATCAGCGGGAGCTTTGGGCGGTGCAGTCCGAGCAGGCCCGCAAGGACGTGGAGGCCGCCGGCGTCGTGGTCAACGAGATCGCCGACAAGAGCCCGTTCCAGGACGCCATGGGCGCGGTCTACGACGAGTATCTCGCCGCGAACCCCGACATGAAGACGCTGGTGGAGCTGGCCCGCTCCACCGAGTGATCCAGCCCTGACGACGCGCGACGACGCCCGGCTCCGCCAGCGGAGGCCGGGCGTCGTTTTCAACGGGAGGGACCGCACGTGGCCGAGCCGACGACGCCGCCCCGAGCGCTTCGGATCATGGACCGCGTCTTCGACGCGATCGCCTCGATCTGCATGCTGCTGGCCGGCATCGCCCTGGTGGCGATGACGGCGATCTTCGCCTGGCTGGTCTTCGGCCGCTACGTGCTCAACGACACGCCCACCTGGGTGGAGCAGGTATCGCTGCTGCTGGTCATGGTCATCGCCTTTCTGGGCGCCGCCGTGGGCGTGCATCGGGACACGCACCTGTCCGTCGTGGTCTTTCGCCAATCGGTTCCCGCGCGCCTGCGCACCGGCTTCGTCGTCGTCACGGACGTTCTGATGGCCGGCTTCGGCGCGCTGATGCTTCGCCACGGGATCGATCTGACGATCTTCAAATGGAACACGCTGATCCCGCTGATTCAGTGGTCGGAGGGGCTGCGCTCGCTTCCGCTGACGATCTGCGGCGCGCTGCTGTTCCTGTTTTCCGCCGGCCACCTGATCCGGGTCATGCTCGGCCGGGACGCTCGCCGAGACGGCATCGAGTAGGGGCGGCGCATGGGACTTCTGCTCTTGCTCGGGGTCTTCGCCCTGTGCGTCGTCATCGGCGTGCCGGTGGCCTTCGCGCTCGGCATCTCCGCCCTCGCCGCCTTCTGGTTCGAGGGGTTGCCGCTGCTGATCGGGTTTCAGCGGATCGTGGCGGGCATCAACGTCTTCACGTTGATGGCGATCCCCTTTTTCATCTTCGCCGGAGAGTTGATGTTCCACGGCGGCATCGCCCTGCGGCTCGTGCGCTTCGCCCAGGCGGCGGTGGGCGCGGTGCGCGGGGGGCTGGGCATCGTCAACGTCTTCTCCTCGATGCTCTTCGGCGGCATCTCCGGCTCCGCGATCGCGGACATCTCGGCGCTGGGGTCCATCCTTGTGCCGGTGATGAAGGACAAGGGCTACGACGCGGACTACGCAGTGAACGTCACGGTGACGTCGTCCATCGCCGGCATCATCATTCCGCCCAGCCACAACATGATCATCTTCGCGTTGGCCACGGGCGGGGCGGTATCGGTCTCCAAGCTGTTCCTGGCGGGCGTGGTCCCGGGCGTCCTGATGTGCGTCTGCCTCGCCGTCGCCGCCTATGTCGTCGCGGTGCGCCGCGGCTACGGGGCGGAGACGTTTCCCGGCTGGACCGCCCTCGCCATCAGCTTCGTCGGCGCGGCGCCCGGCCTGCTGACGGCCGTCATCATCGTGGGCGGCGTGCTGTCCGGCGTCTTCACCGTAACGGAATCCGGGGCCTTCGGCGCCATGTACGCCTTCGTGGTGACGCTGGTGGTCTATCGCAGCCTGTCTTGGGTGGGATTCCGAACGGCCGTCGCGCAGTCGGTGCGCACCACGTCGATGGTGATGATCCTGATCGCATGCGCCGCCGCCTTCGCCTACATGCTGACCTTCTACCGCGTGCCGAGCCAGACCGTGGATCTGCTGACCGGGCTGACCGAGAACCCGATCCTGATCCTGCTGATGATCAACGTGGTCCTGCTGCTGCTGGGCATGATCATGGACATGGCGGCGCTGATCCTGATCTGCACGCCCATTTTCCTGCCCGTGGCCAACAGCCTGGGCATGGATCCGATGCAGTTCGGAATGATGCTGCTGGTGAACCTGGGCCTGGGCCTGTGCACGCCGCCCGTGGGCTCGTGCCTTTTCGTCGGCTGCGCGGTGGGCAAGCTGCCGATGGAACAGGCCGTGCGTACGATCTGGCCGTTCTACCTGGCCATCTTCGTGGCGCTGATGCTCATCACGTTCGTGCCGGCGATCTCCCTGACCCTGCCCGGCCTGATCGACTGACGCGGACCCGCGCCGCGCGGACCGGCAAGGTCCGCGCGGCGCATCCGCTCATCGCGTCTCAGAAGTGGACGGAGCGTCCGCCCAGCGGCATCTGCTGCGGCGGCGCGAACTTGGTCAGCTCGATGCCGTCCACGGCAGTCTTGTATTCGTCCACAGTGGGGGTGCGCCCCAGAATGGCGGACAGCACCACGACCGGGGTCGAGGCGAGCAGCGATTCGCCCTGCTTCTCCTCCGAATCCTCAACGACCCGGCCCTTGAAGAGGCGCGTGGAGGTGGCGAGGACGGTATCGCCCTTGGCGGCCTTCTCCTGATTTCCCATGCACAGGTTGCAGCCAGGCCGCTCCAGATACAGCGTGTTCTCGTACTCGGTTCGGGCGTCCTTCTTCGGCGCGGCATCGTCGAACTCGAAGCCGGAGTACTTCTGCAGCACCGCCCAGTCGCCTTCGTCCTTCAGTTCGTCGATGATGTTGTAGGTCGGGGCGGCGAGCACCAGCGGCGCCTTGAACTCGACGGCGCCGGTCTCCTTTTCCAGATTGCGGAGCATCTGGGCGACGATCTTCACGTCGCCCTTGTGCACCATGCAGGACCCGACGAAGCCCAGATCCACCTTCTTCTCCGCCCCGTAGTAGGAGATCGGGCGGATCGTGTCGTGGGTGTAGCGCTTGGAGACGTCCTCGTTCGCCACGTCCGGATCGGCGATCATCGGCTCGTCGATGGCGTCCAAATCCACGACCACCTCGGCGAAGTAGGCGGCGTCTTCGTCGGACGCCAGCGCCGGCTTCTCGCCCGATCGGATCTGCGCGATGCGCTCGTCGGCCTTGGCGATCAGGCCGGCGAGGACCTGCGCGTCGTTGTCCATGCCCTTCTCGATCATGACGCCGATGCGGGCCTTGGCGATCTCCAGCGACTCGATCAGCGTGTCGTCGTGGGAAATGCAGATGGAGGCCTTGGCCTTCATCTCCGCCGTCCAGTCGGTGAAGGTGAACGCCTGGTCGGCAAGCAGCGTGCCGATATGCACCTCGATCACGCGGCCCTGAAAGACGTTGTCGCCGTGCTGGGCGAGCATCTGCGCCTGGGTGGCGTGGACCACGTCCCGGAAATCCATGTGGTCGGCCATGCGGCCCTTGAAGGTCACCTTGACCGACTCCGGGATCGGCATGGTGGCCTCGCCGGTCGCCAGCGCAAGCGCGACGGTGCCGCTGTCGGCGCCGAAGGCCACGCCCTTGGACATGCGCGTATGGCTGTCGCCGCCGATGATGATGGCCCAGTCGTCCACCGTGATGTCGTTCAGCACCTTGTGGATGACGTCGGTCATCGAGTGATAGACGCCCTTGGGATCGCGCGCGGTGATCAGTCCGAAATCATGCATGAACTTCATCAGCCGCGGCGTGTTGGCCTGGGCCTTGAGGTCCCAGACCGAGGCGGTGTGGCAGCCGGATTGATAGGCGCCGTCGACTTTGGGCGAGATCACGGTCGCGGCCATCGCCTCCAGCTCCTGGCTGGTCATCAGGCCGGTCGTGTCCTGCGACCCGACGATGTTGACCTTGACCCGCACGTCGGAACCCGCATGCAGCACCGCGCCGGGGGTCGCGCCCACGGCGTTGGCGTTGAAGATTTTCTCCACCGCCGTCAGGCCTTGCCCCGGAACGGTGATCTCCTTGGCGGGCGCGAAGACCGGCGTGGGCGCCACGCCCAGGGTCTCGGCGGCGAAGGTCTGCAGCTTCTTGCCGAACACGATGGCGTAGGAGCCGCCGGCCCGCATGAATTCCATCTTCTGCGGCGTGAAGGCCGAGGAGACGTCGACCAGCGCCTCCCCGGTTTCGTCATGCAGGGTCTTGGTCCGGGTGTTGATCTTCAGCACCTTGCCCGTCTCGACGGAATAGCGCTGCTCTAGAATGGGATTGCCGCCGTTGTTGAGGATCGGGGCGCCATCTTCGTCAAGCTTCTTGACCCAGTTCTTCAGGTCCAGCCCTATGCCGCCCGTCACGCCCACGGTGGTCAGAAAGATCGGCGAGATGCCGTTGGTGCCGGCCACGATGGGCGCGAAGTTGACGAACGGCACGTAGGGGCTGGCCTGCTTGCCTGTCCACAGCGCCACATTGTTGACGCCGGACATGCGCGAGGACCCCACGCCCATGGTGCCTTTTTCGGCGATCAGCATCACGCGCTTGTCCGGATGCCGGTCCTGCAGGGCGCGGATTTCCGCCTGGGCTTCGGGCGAGATCAAGCATTTGCCATGCAGCTCTCGATCCGACCGGGAATGCGCCTGGTTGCCGGGCGACAGAAGATCGGTGGAGATGTCGCCCTCCGCCGCGATGTAGGTCACGACGTCGATCTCGTCGTCGACCTCCGGCAGCTTGGTGAAGAACTCGGCCTTGGCGTAGCTGTCGAGGATCTCCGCGGCGATCGCATCGCCGGCCTTGTAGGCGGCCTCGAGCCGGTCGGTGTCCGCCTCGTAGAGGAACACCTGCGTCTTGAGCACCTCGGCGGCGTCGCGGGCCAGCGCCTCGTCTTCGCCCAGCGCCAGGTCGAGCAGCACCTCCACCGACGGGCCGCCCTTCATGTGCGACAGCAGCTCGAACGCGAAAGCGGTCGGGATTTCCTCGACCGCCGCCTCGCCCAGGATGATCTCCTTGAGGAAGCGGGCCTTCACACGCGCGGCGCTCGTCGTGCCGGGCAAGGTGTTGTAGATGAAGAACTTCAGCGACTCGGCCCGATGCGGATTCGCCGCATCCTTGATCTGCGCGACGATCTCGGCCGTCAGATCGCCCGCATCGATCGGCTTGGGGCTGAGACCCTGGGCTTTGCGGGCTTCGATTTCATCGAGATAGGCGGAATACAAGCTCATCGGTCACCTGGCGGACTTGGGTTTCGACGCGGCGCGGCGACGGGCGCTGTGGGACTGCGCCTCGCGGCCGGCTCTCTGTATGCGACTGTATACGAAAGTCGGTCGCCAATCAAGACCGTCCCGCGCGGCATCATGCCTTCGCGGACGTTGACGCGATCCTCCTTTCGTCCGAACAGGCGCGCCACGCGTCAGCGAAAGGCGAGGTTCTCGCGCGACAGATCCGCGATGCTCTTGCAGCCCATCAGCTTCATGTCGCGCTCGATCTCCGCGCGCAACAGGTGCAGCGCCCGTTCGACGCCCGGTCGGCCCGCCGCGGCCAGCGGGTAAAGGTAGTAGCGGCCGACGCCGACCGCCTTGGCCCCGAGGCTGAGCGCCTTGAGCACATGCGTGCCGCGCTGCACCCCGCCGTCGACGATGACGTCGAGACGGTCGCCCACGGCGTCCACCACCTCCGCCAGCTGCTCGAACGGCGCGCGGGAGCCGTCGAGCTGCCGCCCCCCATGGTTCGACAGAATGATGCCGGTGCAGCCGATGTCGGCGGCGCGGCGCGCATCCTCCACCGACATGACGCCCTTGAGGCAGAACTGACCGTCCCAAAGCTGCGCCATCTTCTCGACGTCCGACCAGTTCATGCCGGGATCGAGCATCTCGGTGAAGTAGCGGCCGATGGACATCGCGCCGCCGCCCATGTCCACGTGCTCGTCCAGCTGCGGCAGCTTGAACGGTTCATGCGTGACGTAGTTCAGGCCCCAGGCCGGCTTGACGGCGAACTGCGCCATGCCGCCCAGCGTCAGGCGGAAGGGGATCGAAAAGCCCGTCCTCAGGTCCCGCTCTCGATTGCCGCCGGTGATGCTGTCGACGGTCAGCATCAGCACGTCGACGCCGGCCTCCTTCGCGCGGGTCAGCATGGCGGTGTTCAGCCCGCGGTCCTTGTGGAAATAGAACTGGTAGCACTGCGGCGTATCGTAGGCCTTGCGCACCTCTTCCAGGCTGACCGTGCCGAGCGAGGAAATGCCGAACATGGTGCCGAACTTCGCCGCGGCGGCCGCCACCGCCCGTTCCCCATCATGGTGGAACAGCCGTTGCAGCGCAGTGGGGGAGCAATAGACCGGCATGTCGAGCGTCTGGCCCATGACCGTCACGGACATGTCGAGGTCGGTCACGCCGCGCAGGATGTTGGGGACCAGGTCGCAGGCCTCGTAGGCGGCGGTATTGCGCCGATGCGTGACCTCGTCATCGGCGGCGCCGTCGATGTAGTTGAAGATCGGCGCCGGCAAACGGCGGCGCGCGAGCCTTCGGAAGTCGTGGAAATTATGGCACTGCGCCAGGCCCATCGTGCGCTCTCCCCTCGCAGGACGACCCGGCGGGCGGGCCGGGTCGCCGTCATCGTCTTGGCTGCAGGCAGACTGCGCGACGCGCGCGCCGGGGGCAACGCGGTGAAACGGGCCGGGTCGCGGCGCCTTCAATAGCCGGAGTCAGTCACCAGCACGCGATGGCCCGGCCCCACCTCCTCGTAAACCGAGGGCTCGGGGACGTAGTCGACCGGATGCACGGGCGAAGCGATGGCCTTGTGCGTCACGTCCCGCCCTGTCGTGCGGCGCGTGGGGTCGGCGATGGGCACGGCGCTCAGCAACGCCTTGGTGTAGGGATGGCGCGGATCCTCGAAGATCGCCTGGCGAGGTCCGATCTCTACGATCCGGCCCAGATACATCACGCCGACGTCATGGCTGACCCGCTCCACCACCGCCATGTCGTGAGAGATGAAAAGGTAGGCGAGTCCCAGCTCCGCCTGCAGCTCCATCATCAGGTTCAGCACCTCCGCCTGGACGGAGACGTCGAGCGCCGAGACCGCCTCGTCGGCGATGATCAGCTTGGGATTCAGCGCCAGCGCCCGGGCGATGGCCCCGCGCTGGCGCTGCCCGCCGGACAGCTCGTGCGGAAAGCGGCGCACGAAGTCGGCCGGCAGGCGCACCCGATCGAACAAGGCCGCCACCTTGTCCTGGATGTCCTGCGCCGTGCCGCCGCCGAAATTCTGAAGCGGTTCGGCCACTTGCGCGCCGAGCCTCAGCTGCGGGTTGAATGAGGCGAAGGGGTCCTGGAACACCATCTGCATGTGCTGGCGCGCACGGCGCAGCTCGTCGTCGTTCAGGCCGATCACATCGACGCCATCGATCTCCACCTTGCCGGACAAGGGTTCGACCAGCCGCAGGACGGAGCGTCCGGTGGTGGACTTCCCGCAGCCGGATTCGCCCACCAGCGCCAGCGTGCGTCCGGCGTTCAGGCGGAACGACACGTCCTCCACCGCGTGCACGTTGGCCACGGTGCGGCGCAGCAGGCCGCCCTTGACCGCAAACCGCGTGACGAGCGACTCCACCTCCAGCAGCAGCTTGTCCGAGCCCTCGATGGGAACCGGCGTCTTGGCCTCGGCCGTCATCAGCTTCATGGGTTCGGGCAGCGCCTTGCCGCGCATCTCGCCCAGCTTGGGCACCGCCGCCAGCAGCGCCTTGGTGTAGTCGTGCTGGGGGTTGGCGAAGATCTCTTCGACAGGTCCTTCCTCGACGTTGCGTCCGCCTCGCATGACCACGACGCGGTCGGCGATCTGCGCGACCACGGCCATGTCATGGGTGATGAAGACGACGGAGGCGCCGGTCTCCCGCTTCAGCCGATCGATCAGGGCGAGGATCTCCGCCTGCACGGTGACGTCGAGCGCGGTGGTCGGCTCGTCCGCGATCAGGATGCGCGGCTCGCAGGCCATGGCGATGGCGATCATCACGCGCTGGCGCATGCCGCCCGACAACTCGTGCGGGAACTGCGACAGGCGCCGCTCCGGCTCGGGGATGCGGACCTGGCGCAGCAGCTCAAGCGCCCGCTCCCGCGCCTCCTCGGCCGACAGGTCCTTGTGCTCGCGCAGGCCCTCGGTCATCTGACGTTCGATGGTCAGCACGGGGTTCAGGGCCGTCATGGGCTCCTGAAAGATCATGCTGATCTCGTCGCCGCGCAGCTCCCGCATGCGCTTGGGCGGGGTGCGCACGAGGTCGATGACCTTGCCGTCCTTGGCCGCGAACTTCACCTCGCCCTTGGCGATCTGGCCGCCGGCGAATTCCACCAGCCGCATGATGGCGAGCGAAGAGACGGACTTGCCGGAGCCGGACTCGCCGACGATGCAGACCGTCTCGCCAGGGCTGACGCTGAACGAGGCGTCCTCGACCGCCGTCATGGTTCCGCTCTTGCCCTGGAACCAGACCTGCAGGTGGCGCGCGTCCACGATGCTTTCGGCCGCCGTCATGTTCGCTCTCCCCGCAACTGCATCAACGACGGTAGGGGCGGGATCGAAGCGCTGTCAAACGGCGATGCTGCGCTGCGGCGAGGAAGGGGACGGCGCGCGAGGCGGGTTCGGCCGCGGCCGGACGATCCCGCGACCGTCTTTCCGGTCAGCCGCCGAAATCGTCGAGCATGATGTCCTCGCGGTCCACGCCCATGTCGACGAGCATGTTGATCACCGAGGCGTTCATGATCGGCGGGCCGCACATGTAGTACTCGCAGTCCTCCGGCGCCGGATGGTCCTTCAGGTACTGGTCGTAGAGGACGTTGTGGATGAAGCCGGTATGCCCGTCCCACTCATCCTCCGGCAGCGCATCGGACAGCGCCACGTGCCAGGTGAAGTTGGAGAACTCCGCCGCGAGCCGATCGAAATCCTCGAAGTAGAACATCTCGCGCTTGGACCGCGCGCCGTACCAGAAGGTGATCTTGCGGTCGCGGTTCTTAAGGCGCTTGAGCTGATCGAAGATGTGGCTGCGCATCGGCGCCATGCCCGCGCCGCCGCCGATGAAGATCATCTCCTTCTCCGTCTCGCGCGCGAAGAACTCGCCGAACGGGCCGGAGATGGTGACCTTGTCGCCAGCCTTGAGGTTGAAGATGTACGACGACATCTTGCCCGGCGGAATGCCGTCGGAGCCCGGGGGGGGCGAGGCGATGCGGACGTTGAGCATGATCAGGCCGCGCTCGTCCGGATAGTTGGCCATCGAGTAGGCGCGTTCGATAGGCTCGGGCACATCCGACGCGTACTGCCACAGATTGAACCTGTCCCAGTCGCCTCGATAGTCCTCCTCCACGTCGAACTCGGTGTACTCGACATGGTGTGCGGGGGCCTCGATCTGGATGTAGCCGCCGGCGCGGAAGTTGACGTCCTCGCCCTCCGGCAGCTCCAGCACCAGCTCCTTGATGAAGGTGGCGACGTTCTCGTTGGAGCGAACGGTGCACTCCCACTTTCTGACGCCGAAGACCTCCTCGGGGACCTCGATCTCCATGTCCTGCTTGACGGCCACCTGGCAGGACAGCCGGTCGCCGCAGGACGCCTCGCGCTTGGTGATGTGGCTGGTTTCGGTCGGCAGGATGGAGCCGCCTCCGGAGTGGATCTTCACGCGGCACTGGGCGCAGGTGCCGCCGCCGCCGCAGGCCGACGGCACGAACAGCTGCTGTTCCGCCAAGGTCTGCAGCAGCTTGCCGCCCGCGGGGACGGAGATCGTCTTTTCGCCGTTGATAGTGATGTTGACGTTGCCGGTGGACACCAGGCGCGACCGCGCGCCCATGATGATCGTCACAAGCGCCAGCACGATCAGCGTGAACAGGATGATCCCGAGGCCGAAGGTCGCCATGCGTCGCGCTCCTTAGATGTTCACGCCGGAGAAGGACATGAAGGCCATCGCCATCAGTCCCGCGGTGATGAAGGTGATGCCCAGGCCCTGAAGGCCGTCGGGGATGTCGGAGTACTTCAGCTTTTCGCGCACGCCGGCCATGGCCGTGATCGCCAGGGCCCAGCCGAAGCCGGAGGAGACGCCGTAGGTCAGCGACTCGGCGAAATCATAGCTGCGCTCCACCATGAACAGCGATCCGCCGAGGATCGCGCAGTTCACGGTGATCAACGGCAGGAACACCCCCAACGCGTTGTAGAGCGGCGGAAAGTACTTATCGAGCACCATCTCCAGGATCTGCACCAGCGCCGCGATGACCCCGATGTAGGAGATCAGGCCGAGGAATGTGAGGTCCACGTCCTCGAAGCCGGCCCATGCAAGGGCGCCAGGGGCCAGCAGATAGCTCAGGATCAGGTTGTTCGCCGGCACCGTGATCGCCTGCACGATCATTACCGAGATGCCCAGGCCGATGGCCGTGGCGATCTTCTTCGACACGGCGATGAAGGTGCACATCCCCAGGAAGAACGATAGCGCCAGGTTCTCGACGAAGATCGCCTTGACCGCGATGGAGAGCAGACCTTCCATCAGTGCGCCTCGACCGCCTGGATCTTGTACTCGCGCTCCTCCACCTGCTCCGGTTTCCAGGACCGGAAGGCCCAGATGATCAGTCCGATGATGAAGAAGGCGGATGGCGGCAGCAGCAGCAGGCCGTTCGGCACATACCATCCGCCGTTGTTCACCGTTTCGAGGATGGTGATGCCGAAGAGGCTGCCCGAGCCGAACAGCTCGCGGATCGTGCCGACCAGCATCAGGATCAGACCGTAGCCCAGCCCGTTGCCCACCCCGTCGATGAAGCTTTCCACCGGCGGGTTCTTCATGGCGAAGGCTTCGGCCCGCCCCATCACGATGCAGTTGGTGATGATCAGCCCCACGAAGACAGACAGGGTCTTGGAGATCTCGTAGGCGAAGGCCTTGAGGATCTGGTCCACGAGGATCACCAGCGACGCGATGATGACCATCTGCACGATGATGCGGATGGAGCCGGGGATCTGGCTGCGGATCACCGAAATGAACATCGACGAAAAGCCGGTGACGAAGATCACCGCCAGCGCCATCACGAACGACACCTGCAGCGAGGACGTCACCGCCAGGGCCGAGCAGATGCCGAGCACCTGCAGCGTGATCGGATTGTTGTCGACCAGCGGGTCGACGAGCATGTCCTTGCGGGTCTGCGTCATGAGATGATCCCTGCCTTGAGGTTCTCGAGGAACCCGCGGTAGCCAGCTTCGCCCATCCAGAAGTTCACGAGGTTGTGGACGCCCACGGTCGTCAGCGTCGCGCCCGACAGGGCGTCGACATGGTAGTCCTCGCCGGCGGCGGTGGGCTTCTTGGACACGTTGATCTGCAGTTCGCCCTCGTCGTCGACAAGGCGTTTGCCGTGCCAAAGGGCCTTCCAGCGGGGGTTGTCGACCTCCGCCCCCAGACCGGGCGTTTCGGCATGCTCGTAGAACTGCAGCGCGTAGATGTCGTTGCCGTTCTCTTCGAGCGCGATGAAGCCGTAGAGCGTGGACCACAGGCCGTAGCCGTGGATCGGCAGCACGACCTTGTCGATGCCCCCCGCCTCGTCGCGCAGAACGTAGACGGTGACGAAGCGGCTCTGCCGGACGATGCCGGCCGGATCGTCGTCCAGCTCCGCCGAAATCGCAGGATCGTCCGCCGCGGCCCGGTCGTCGAAGGTCGCGGGATCGAACCGATCGGTGAACCTGCCCGTCTCCAGATCAAGGATCCGCGGCTCGAACGCCGCGAAGCTGTCCAGCACGTCCACCGCCGGGTCGTAGATGCCCGCGACCTGCAGAATGTTGATCTGCTTGTCCTTGAGCGCGTTGACCTCTTGGATCGGGCGCAGCGCCACGGCGGCGGCCGACACCACCATGGAGGCCACCAGGCACAGCGCGACGGCCATGGCGACGGTCTTGGTCAGCGAATCCGCCGGCATCTCCCAGAACCGTTGGAAGGCGCTTTTGGGCGTTTCGGGATCCTGGTTCTCGTCAGGCATTTCGGCGAGCCCTGCGTCTGATGTTGGCCTGCACGACGAAGTGGTCGATGAGCGGGGCGAAGACGTTGCCGAACAGGATGGCGAGCATCATGCCCTCTGGAAACGCCGGGTTGATGACGCGGATCATCACCACCATGAACCCGATCAAAGCGCCGTAGATGTAGCGGCCCAGATTGGTGTGCGCGCCCGACACCGGCTCCGTCACCATGAACACGAGGCCGAAGGCGTAGCCCCCGACGACGAGGTGCCAGTACCAGGGCATGGCGAACATCGGGTTGCCGTCGGAGCCGACCCAGTTCAGCAGCAGCGAGAAGAAGATCATGCCGCCCAGGCACCCCACCACCATCCGGTAATTGGCGATCTTGGTGTAGAGCAGAAAGGCCAGTCCCAGCAGGCAGGCGATGGTGGAGGTTTCGCCGATCGACCCCGGGACCAGGCCGACGAAGCTCTCCCACCAGGTCATGCCGCGCGCGGAGAGCTGATCGACCCCTTCGGCGGCGGACACGGCCAACGCGGTCGCGCCGGTGAACCCGTCCACCGGCACCCAGACGTTGTCGCCGGACAGCTGCGCGGGATAGGCGAAGTAAAGGAAGGCGCGCCCGGTCAGCGCCGGGTTGAGGAAGTTCTTGCCGGTGCCGCCGAACACCTCCTTGCCGATCACCACGCCGAATATGATGCCCAGCGCCACCTGCCACAGCGGCGTCGTCGCCGGCAGGATCAGCGCATAGAGCATGGAAGAGACGAGGAAGCCCTCGTTCACCTCATGCTTGCGCACGGTGGCGAAGATCACTTCGCAGATGCCGCCGGCGACCAGGGTCGTGACGTAGATCGGCAGGAAATAGAGCATCCCGTGCAGGATGTTGGCGACGGGGTTCCACGGATTGAACCCGATCAGAAGCGCCTCCAGCACCGCGGCGCGCCAGCCCGTCGGCTCGAACCCCGAGGCGATGGCCGCGTTGGCCTGATAGCCGACGTTGAACAGGCCCATCAGGATGCAGGGGATCGTCGCGACCACGACGTAGGTCATGATCCGCTTCATATCGATGTAGGACCGGGCATGCGGCGCCACGGTCGTCACCGTCTTGGGCGTGTAGGCGAAGCTCTCCACCATCTCGTAGAGGGGGAACCACCGCTCCCACTTGCCGCCGCGTTCAAAGTTGGGCTCGATCCGGTCGAAGAAGTCACGCAGAGCCAAGGATCATCCCTCCCTTTCGATCCTTGTCAGACAGTCGCGCAAGGCGAGACCGTATTCGTACTTCGCCGGGCAGGCGAAGCCGACGAGACCAAGGTCTTCCTCGTCAAGCTCCAGCGCGCCGAGCGCTTGCGCCTGATCGGTGTCCATGACCAGCAGCGCGCGCAGCAGCTGGGTCGGCAGATAATCCTGCGGCATCAGCTCCTCGAAGGTGCCCAGCGGCACCATCGCGCGGCGTCCGCCGTTGAGATTCGAGGTGAGCGGAAAGAGCCCGCCCTTGCGCGCGGATCCCAGAACCGGCTGGACCGCATACTTCTCGGCCATCGGACGGATCCAACCCAAGGGGATCTGCTTGCGATCCTCCTCGATAAGCGTCGCCTGGCGCGCGTAGCGGCCCAGATAGGCGGTTTCGGCCTCGCCCGCGCGGCCGCTGAGCACGGAGCCGGAGATCATGCGCACGGGCAGATCCGCCGGGCGATCGCCCTCCAGCAGATCGCGCAGGGAGGCGCCGGCGATCGTGCGCACCACGCGCGGGTCCGCGCAGGCCGGGCCGGTCAGCGCGACGACGCGCGTCGGGTCGTAGGTTCCTGTCTGCAGCAGGCGCCCGATGGCGATCACGTCCTGATAGCCGACGGTCCAGACGACCTTGTCGCCCACGGGCGGCTCCAGAAAATGCACATGCGTGCCGGCGA
>JBCBYE010000011.1:0-18336 GCA_039816075.1 Pseudomonadota bacterium
CCTCCGACGAATGATCCCCGACGTCCACCCCATCCCGGCCGGTCAGGCGGACCACGATCCCGCCTAGGCCGCGCACCAAGCCCGCTTCGTTCGCGAAGCGGCAGTCCTCGGCGACGACGCTCCGGCCGTCGTCGAGGACGCGGACGGCCGACCGTCGCCAAGCCGAAGTCCACAGGTCGGCGTCGATCAGGTTGCGACCCCACTCGGTCCCGAGGGTCTGCATCGCGTGGCGCGGCGTGCGGCCGCCCAGGGCGTCGGCCGGAACTTCCTTGAGATGCCCGTCGACCATGTTCATGGCGTCGAGGGGGTCGACCCCCGAGGACGTTAGAAACGTGTGGAACATGGATTTCAGCGGCCCGGCGAAGCGCACGGCGGCGACCGGCGGGGCGATCTCGCGCAGGATGCGCGCCACGGTGGACTTGCCGCAGCCGGCGGGGCCGGTCAAGGCGACGACGAAAGGCGGACGGGTTGCGGTCATGACGAACGCTCCGAAGGTCAGGATGGGGAGGGGGAGAAGGGGAGGGACGGCAGCCTCAGGCGGCGGCGCGCCATTTGCGGCCGCGCTGCGTCAGCAGGACCCGCTTGCCGTTCGGATAGGTCAGGGCGTGCGAATGCGACCAATTCGAGGGGCCGCGGTTGTAGCCCATGTCGAGGCGGCAAGAGACGCCGACCTGCATCGCCCCTTGGACGATGTTCGCGCCGTGGCCATGGCCGATGACGGTCTTGCGGCCGGTCCGCGCGATGTTCGCGGCCGTGCCGCGCGCGCCGTTCGGCCCGAGGTCGCCGTGGCCCGAATGGTCGACCCCGGCGAAGGACAGGGACTCGTCGCGGCGCAGGAAGGTGACGCCCTCGGGCGCGCCAGCGCGCTTGAGGGCCCATTCCGCAAGGTCGAAGTCCTCGCCGTCGCGCTTGGCCCGCGCCCATTTCGCGGCCGCTTCGAGATAGAAGACGGCGTTGACCGGGTCCGACCGCCAATCGGCCTCGCGTATCCAGCGGTCGAAATGCTCGTCATGGTTGGCCTTGACGACGAAGGACCCGGCCCAAGGGCGGGCGACGGCGCAAAGCACGCCGGCGGTCGCGGCGATCTCGCCCTCGACGGACTCGGTCGCCAGGGCGTGGAAGCGCAGCCGGTCTTCGAGCGACAGGTGGTGCGAGCGGCGGCCGAAGTTGAGGACGTCGTGGAAGACCTGCGCGCGCGGCCGCAACGTGTCGACCAGCCCGCCCGCACCCCAAACGCCGGCGAGGACCTCGGGATCGGCCGCCTCGCCGTGAAGGTCGCCGGCGGTGAAGGCCTCGGGCTGATGCCCGCCCGTGACCTCGCCGCCCGTCGCGTGGCGGTCCAGGTCATAGAACGCGCCCGAGGCATCCGCGTTGATCTGCCGGCAGAACCAATCGCCGGCGGCGTCGACCTCGACCAGCAGCGCGCCGAAGGCGTGGTGGAACTCGGCTTTCTTGCCGGCGGTCCGCTGAATGTAGTTGGCGAGCGTGACCGCGCCGGTCGTATAGTTGATCTTGACCGGGTCGGCCTTGTGGGTCGCGACCGACCGGAGGGCGATCTGCGTATGCGGGATCACGACCGAGGCGAGGCCGCCGAAGCTGTCCAGGCCTGACAGCGGGTTGCCGGCGGTCGGAATGACGTTGAAGTCGCCCGCCCAAATCAGGCCGGGCGCGATCTCCACCCGGTGATCCGCCAAATAGGGCAGGACCTCGGGCGCATACCAGTCGCCGGAGGCGGGCGCGCCGTTCGTCTTTTCCGAGGCGGCCTGTTGACGGCTATGGTTGTAGCGCAGCCGCGCGACCATGATCCGCGCGTCGACATGGTCGGCGAAGGCGGTCAGATTGCGCCAGAACTCGGGGTGGACGCGGGTCGCCGATTGCGCGGCGGTCAGCAGGTAGCGCGCCACGCCGCCGGCCGGGGCGTCGAGGCGGGGAATGCGGGTCGGATCGACCTCGCCCTCGGCCGTGATCCCCATGGCCTCGGCCGCCTTGAGGCGGCGCTGAATCCAGCCGCGGGAGACGGCGAGGGCGCGGGCGGCGGCGCATTGGTTGCCGTGGGCGGCGACGGCCCTCACGGCCTCGCGCGCGTCGGCCGGGGAAATCGGGTCGTTCGTCATTCGCCGGGCCTCCGGTTGAACAAATCCAGGACGCCCCGCGCGATCCAGACCGCGAAGCGGGTCAGCAGCGCGACGGCCGTCGCGAAGGCGATCAGGTCCGGCGCGGTCATGTAGACGGGGACGCCGCCCCACGAGAACGAGACGACGTCGATCTCGACGAAGCGCAGCGCGGCGGGGACCTCGCGCGCGGCGGCGGCGAGGCGATCGACGCCGGTCGCCGACCCCAAGGCGGCGAAGAGGGCGGCGTCGATGCGGTCGTCGGGGCGGGTCATGGTCTGGCCCGAGAGGCGAGGGTCGCGATCATCGGGGCACCTCCTAGAACGCGAAAGGCCCCGCGCGGCTATCGCCGGCGAGGCCTCTTGATGGCAGGACCGCGCCGCCGAAGCCGGCGGCGCGGGAGGGTGTGGATTGACGCTAGCGCAAGCGGGCGTGCATCCGGTTACGGCCGCGGCGATCAGGTGGCGGTGAAGTCGACCCGCCACGTCTCGCCGATCGCGCCCGAGCCGGCGACCGGGACCACGAAGAGGGCGTAGTCCCCCGCGGGGAGGCCGGAGACCGAGAACGCCTGCGCGACGTTCGCCGCGGCGATCGGATCGACGCCCGAGGCGACCGGCAGGAACGCCCGGTCGGTGACGTCGGCCGCGGCGATGTTCGGGATGGTCTGCGGATGCACGACCCAATGGATCGCCCCGCCGGTCCCGACCCGCAGGTCCCCCGAAATCCCGCCCGCGCCGCCGGTCAGGCCCGACGGAAGCGACACGATGAACTTGCCGGGATTCGAGTTGCGCGGCACGTTCACCACGGGCGCGAAGACGCCCCCGGCGGCCTCGACGGTCGCATAGGTTTGCGACTCGCCGCCCGTGAAGCCGTTGCCGACGATTTCGGCGTCGGCGTTCGCGACAAGGGGGGCCGAGACGTGGGCGGCCGCCTTCACGGCCGCCGCGTCCGCCGGAGGCGAGGCGAGGGTCGCGAGGTAGAGCGTCCCGTCGACCGAAGCGCGGACCTTGAACGTGGTCTGCGTGCCGGAGTTGTGACGTTGCCAGACTGGCGGAAGCGTGAGGACGGGTTGCAGCGCCCCTGCATAGGGCCGGGTCGTTATCAGGCCGTCCGCCCGCGCCTCCGGCCGTTCGCGCAGCGTGCGGAACACGGCCTCGCCGATGGCGTCCATCGCGGCCGCGTCGAAATGCACGCTGTCCGCCACGCCGTGGGGCGCGGAGTCGATGACGGCGGCGTTTCCGACGTCGGCCGCCGCCTGCGCCAGTTGCGCGTTGATCCCGGCCGCGCCGGCGAGCGCGCCGGCGTTGTCGTAGATTTCCACCATGACCGCCGGGAGGTCGGCGTGCCCCAGCAGGCCGCGGACCTGCCGCACCCACTCGCCGATGCGGCGGCGGAAGCTCCCCGCCTCGACGTCGCCCGCCGACTCGTTGATCTGATCCCGCTCGCCGATCACGAAGACCGCGCCCTGCAAAAGGACCGTTTTCGTCGCCGCAAGGGCGTTGAGGTTGAGCGCCTCGGTCTGCGTCAGGTGGCCCATGACGAAGTCGTTCAAGTCGCCGCCCTCGCGGAACTGATCGACCGACGTTCCGCCGTTCGTCGGCTTGAGGATGAAGAGGCGCGGGTCGGCATCATTGCGCCACGTCGCGGGCGCGCCGCCCTCAAGGACGTGCCGCGCCAGCCCGATCTCAAGCCCGAACGCCTTTTCGTTCGCGGGAATGCCGAAACCGGGCGAGGCCCCGTAGGCGTGCGAGGACGTGGTCGGGTTGGCCCCGGCCAGCGACAGGCCTTCCAGCCGGCCGTTGATGGCGCTTTGCGTGGTGATCGCCGGGCGGCTGACGCGCCACCAGGGCGACGGCCCCTCATAGAGCGCCGCGTCCAGAGGGAGGCCGGCGAAGAAGTCGACCGCGTCCGCGGCGTTCGCCTTCGCGGGATCCTGCGATCGCGGCGCGCGGCCCTGCGCGTTGGACTGGCCGAACAGCAGCCAAAGCGCGACCGCATCGGCCGGCCAAGGCTCGCCCGCGCTGTGAACCGGAAGCGAGCCGAGGAAGGCCGACAGGTCGGCGGGGAGGGTGGCGGCGCTTGCGCCCAGATAGATCGGGGCCATGGGTCAGGCCGTCACGAAATAGAGGGTGGTCGCGCTCTTCGTCGGGATCGCGTCGTATTCCGCCTGAGTCCCGGTCCAGAGCGTCAGACCGGCGAGCGCGGCCGTATTGAGCGCCTGCGCCGCGGCGTTGGCGTCCGACTCCGACTTGAGCGCGAACGTATCGGCCTCATCGGTCGCGAGGTCGATCAGGTCCTGACCCGAGGTCCCGCCGTCGCCGGCGGTGGAAATCAGGGCGGCGGCGCGGGCCTTGAGGGCGGCGCGGTCGGTGAGTTGCGTCATGGGTCGAAATCCTTTCCAGGGTCAGGCCGCGAGGGCGAAGTCGGCGGCGAAGTCGGGGCCGAAGTCGCCGCCGGTCAGGGCCGGCGCGGACGCGCCGAAGTCAGGGCCGAAATCGGCGGCGAAGTCGGTCGCCGCCGGGCCGGGGTCGGGGTCGGGGTCGGGGTCGGGGTCGGGGTCGGGATCGACGCCGAGGCCCGGCGCGGGATCGGCGATCGTGAAGGGTCCGTCCTCGGGCATGACGACCGAGTCGAGGACGGTTCCCAGCAGGGCGCGCAGGTCGCCCGGCGAAATCGCCTCGGAGTCGTTGTCGGGCAGAAGCGCGAGGACGTCCGCCTTGGCGGCGGCGCGGGTTTTCGCGGGCATGGGTCAGCCCTCCCGCGGCGCGATGGTCACGCGCGGCCCGTCGGCGTGGAACGTGGCGACGTAGCCGGTCGCGTGATCGGCGATCGCCACGACGTGAACTTCGTCGTTCCCCTCGACCGAGTCTTCGAACGTCGCGAAGTCGCCGACGTCGCACATCATGTCGGAGTCCCAGCCCAGGCCGGGACCGTCGTTCGGGATGATCGACTGGGCGTCGGACGGGAGGCGCGGGCGAAAGTGCCACCCGACCTCTTCGCGCGTCGCCAAATGCCACGTCACGCGCCAGCCGTGCGCCGCGAACGTCTCGCCGTCCAAGGCGGGGACGGGAGGGACGCGCCCCCAGCCGACGGTCGGCTCCGCCAGCCACTCGGCGATCCCTTCGGGCGTCGGGCGGTAGGGGAGGCATTCGTCGCCGTAATCGTCGAGGGCGAAGTAGTCCCGCGCGCCGGCCGCCTCTGGCGAGGGGGCGAGCGCGAAGGCCGGCGGCTGGACATGCTCGCACGGCTCGCCCTCGACGGCCTCGGGGTAGGTCCGGGCCTTGAGGACCTCAAGCTTGGCGCAGGCCGCGTCGAAGAGGACGTCGAAGCCGTGACCGGCGCGCCGGGCGGCGTCGAAAACCAGGAAGAGGCAGTCGGCGAATTCGGCCGGATTGCCGGGGCCCTCGGCCGCCTCGGCGGCTTCCTTCGCCAGATGCTTGAGCGGCCCCAGGGGGCCCTTGTCCGCGCCGAAGGTCGCTTCGGACCATTCGGCATGCGCCGCGTGAAGGGCGCGCCACGTGTGAAACGGCCGGTCGGTCATGGGTCAGGTCCTCATTCGAAAGCGTCGGAGGCGAAGCCGTCGCCGAACGGATCGACGTCGGCGGGCGTGGCGGGGGGCGTGATTTCGAAGCTGACCAGCAGCCGCACGTCGAGGCGGCCGACCCGCTTCGCGCCGCTGTCGACCTCGAAATCGGCCCCATCGGGGACCGCGTCCCAGACGCGGCCCGCGAGCGCGGGGCCCGGGCGGGCGAGGGCGTCGGTCAAGACCTTCGCCGCTGCCCGTAGCCGCGCTTCGAGGTCCCGGCCTTCGAGCCAAGCCGAGACGGTGACGGCGTCGGTCGCCAGATACGCCCCCGGCCGGCCGCAGGCGCGCGGCTCGATCTCGACCTGCTCGGCCGCGATCGCGAAGGCCGGCAGGCGCTGCGGCGCGACGCCGTGCGGCTCTTCGGTGACGTCGGTCGCCGTCGGCCAGACGACCGACAGGCGCGCGCGGATCGCGGCGAGGACCGCGGGACGGTCGGTCATGCGGAACCCCCCGGCGTCAGGAAGAAGATCAGCGTGGCGGCGGACAGCGCCAAGACCGCTTCAAGGGCGAGAACATCCATCGCGATCACGCCGCCTCGGCCCGCAGGATCAACGCCGAGACGCGGACCTCGCCGCCGGTGAAGTCGGGCCCTTCGGCGGTCACGACGACCGACGCGTCCGCATAGGTCGCGAAGGGGCCGACAACGCCTCGGTTGACCGACCCTGCGGCGAGGCCGAGGGACCCGCCGAAGGCGTCGGCCGCCTGACCTGCGCCGCCGACGCGATAGGCGGTCGCGCCGGTGATGGTCGTCAGGACCTTGGACGCGACGCCGAAGACGATGGAGCGGTCGGGGATCAGCGCGGCCGCCGTGACGCTCGGCCCGGTCAGGGTCAGGACCTGCTCGCGGACCTCAAGACCGGCGGCCGCGCCGCCGAGGTCGCCGAGGACGCCGCCGGCGAGCCAAGTCCCCGACCCCGCGTGAACGACCTGCCGGCCTTCGTCCAGGACCGTGACCGCATGGCCGATCGGCGCGGGTCCGCCATGCCAGACGCCGCCGAGACGCGCCGCCACGTCGCCCACGGCGAGGGTCGCGCCCGAGGCGTCCACGAAGGACCCGTCCGGCACGATATGAACCGCGCCGTCGGCCGGCGAGGCGGGGGCCGGGGCGCTGCGCGAGGCGACGGTTCCGGCCAGCAACGCCGCGAGCGCATCGGTCGCGGTGTTGGCGGGGACGTGCTTTTGCGCCTGATCGGCCGCGATCAGGGGCACGCCGAAAAACAGGGCGCTCATTGATGTTTCTTCGCGACGCGGACGATCGAGACGATTTCCCAATCGGTTTCACGCTCCAGCAGGTCTTGCAGCGCGCTTCCGGTGCTGAAGGCGATGAAGGCGGTCAGGTTGCGGAACGCCCCGTCGTGATAGCAGACGCGGAAAAGCCGCAACGGCTTGAAGGGCGGTTCAACGAACGACGTCATGGGTCAGACCTCCACGGTCAGGGTTGCCGCGGGGCCCCAGCCCCACGTCTCGGATTTCTGCGCGACCCGGACCGAAACGGTCCCGGCCGCGCCGTCTGCGGCGATGTCGGCGGCGGTCCAGGTCCATGACGTTTCGCCGGTGAACTTCGAGCGGAGCGGGTCGGCCTCGGGCCCGATCTGGACGCGATAGCGCTCTTCGGTCTCGCCCAGCGGCACCTCGCCACCCCAGCCGTCGCCGTCGATCCGCGAGCGCCGGACCCACGACAAAGACCAGCCGCCGACCCCATCGGGGCGCGCCTCGAACTGCGCCGGAGCGAAGGGCCGTCGACCGACGCCGGCGAAGGCGTGCGCGCGCGTGCGGAAATTGGTCCCCGCCGGGTCCTCGCCCGCCGGCCCCCATTTCCACCAGTAGCTCCGGCCGATCTGGCCCGGCGTCATGTCGACGGGGATCACCCCCGCATCCAGCGCGACGACCCGCGCGCCGGCGACCCGCCCGCTGGCATGGCGGACGAACTCGGTCCCGCGCTGACCCCGCAGCAGACCGGTCAAGCGCCAAGTATCCGCAC
The DNA here is from genome assembly GCA_039816075.1 of Pseudomonadota bacterium. Classification (GTDB taxonomy): domain Bacteria; phylum Pseudomonadota; class Alphaproteobacteria; order Rhodobacterales; family Rhodobacteraceae; genus Albimonas. The sequence continues at coordinate 7,679 of JBCBYE010000011.1, forward strand.
CGATCAACTCGGCGTCGCGGAACTGGATCACTTCCCAGCCCGAGGGGTGATGCAGGGCGATCGCGTTCGCGCCCGCCAGGACGTCGCCCTCGGGTCGAGAGACGGGGACCGCCGAAAAGAACTCGACGTCCATCGCCTCGGGAGACCAGACGCCGAGACGGCCCGGCGGCAGGTCCGCCACGGTCTGCCCGAGGCCGCCGCGAAGGCCGGCGACCGCGTTCCCGACGAAGCCGGTCGCTTCGTCGGTCGAGCGATAGAGGTCCGCGCCGCCGGGCCACGGGTCGCCGTGGAAGGCGACGAAGCCCAGGTGATCGTCGGCCGTCGAGTCCGCCAAAAGCGGCAGGTCGAGGAACGCCGCGCCGAGACGCCGCTGGCGCGGCTTGATGACCGCGGGCGCGAGGCGAGGCGGGCCGGCGACGGGCGAGAGGGCCGCGCCGTCGAATTCCTCCGCCTCGATCTTGCGCGCCTCCCCTTCCGTCACCTTGCGGATCAGGTAGGGCGTGGCCACGTCCGCGCCCGGAAGCCGGACCGGCACGACCGCGCCGGGGCGCAGGACGTGCAGCGACGGCGGGACGGCGAAGCTTATCCGGTCGCGGGCCGAGTCGGCCCCGCGCAGCCAACGCTCGGCCGCGACCATGCCTTGCGCGAAGTCCATCACCAGCGGCGAATCCGCGAGGGCGAGCCCCCCGGCATCGGCGAACGGCTCTTCGGAAATCACGGCGCGGGCGGCCGTGGTCTCATAATCGGCGAGCGAGTCGCGAAAACGGATCACGGCCGAGGTCGGCCGATCGGTCAGGGCGGCGCGGATGGCGGCGAAGCGGGGGCCGGGGCCGTCCTCGACCATGTCGTCGGGCGTGATCTCGGCCGTGACCGGGGCTGCGCCGCGGGCGCGGATGCTCAGAACGCCGTCGTCTTCGTAGGCGTCCAGGCGCAGGACCAATTCGAGCGGCTGCATCCACTCGCGCAGGCCGAGGGCCTCCGCCGGGGCATAGCCGTCGACCTGCCCATAGGCCTCCGAAACGTCGATCGCGGCGGAGGGAAACCCATGATCCGCAAGACGGCGGCGCGCGGCGGCCTCGACCGGAGCGGTCCCGACGCGGCCTTGCAGCCAATGCCCCAGGGACCAATTCGGCGAATCCGTCCAGACGTCGGAGGCGCTGGGGAATTCCGGCCACGGCCGCGCGTCCCAAGCCCACGCATACATGTCGCGCAGGTTCATGACGCCCGACCCGTTGTCGCGCCACCACTCCAAGATGGCGCGGTTGTATTGGCGCTGCGCGAAATCGTCCCGCGTGCCGGCCGACCAGTGCGGCACCGCGCCCTCCGACGACAGCGAGTCGGGGAACACGTTCGGTTGGTTCGGCCCCTTGTCGACGGCCGGGCAGCCGTATTCGGTGAACCAGATCGGCTTCGAGCCGGGGACCCACGACGTCGAGCCGTTGTTGCGCACGCCGCCGGGGCGGTTGCGGTGCGCGTTGGCGTGCCAGTCGCGGACGGCCTTCTGGCGAAAGACCCAGTCCTCGCCATGCGCCGTGTCGGCGATCGGCGTGCGGGTCTGCGACGCTCGGTCGGCGTCGGAGGCATAGAACCAAGCCCAGCCCTCGCCGCCCTCGACGTTGGATTTCAGATAGTCGAGGTCGTAGATCGAGGCCCATCCGGCCTGCGCGTCCAGGTGGTCCGACCCATCGCGCCAGTCGGACAGCGGGAAGTAGGCGTCGATGCAGACGGCCCCGACGCTGGCCCGGCTCCAAAGCTTGTCGAGATGAAAGTAGACGTCGCCCGACCCGTCGTCGGGGCGGTGCGAATGATACTCGGACCAGTCCGCCGCGTAGCTGATCGTTGCCGAAGGCAGGATCCCGGCGACGTCGTCGGCGAGGTCGCAAAGCAGGTCGACGAAGGGATAGGACCCGCCGCCCGGCGTCGCGGTCGTCATGCCGCGCATTTCGGTCCCGACCATGAACCCATGCACGCCGCCGGCGGCCTTGGCCAAATGCGCCAGATGCAAGATGAAGCGGCGATAGCCCCAATCGGAGGCGGTCCCGGAGTAAGTCACGGTCTCGCCCGAGACGGCGAAGTCGGACGGCGCGGCGTTGCCGGCGAAATCGTCGACCTCGGTTCCGACGACACGGTCCGGGCGCGGGCGCATGCGGCCGCGCCAGGGGTAAGGCGGCTGCGTCGAGGGCGGGCCCCAGGGGTGGTTCTTCGTCGTGTCGGCCGGGATGTCCATCATGATGAAGGGGTAGAGAACGACCTTGAGGCCGCGGGCCTTGAGGTCCTTGATCGCCCGCACCACGGAAAGATCGTCGGGCGAGGACCCGAATGCCGGCCGGCCCTCGACTTCGCTCACGACCTTGGCGGTCGAGCGCACGCGGCCGCCGGCCGCCCATTGGTAGGGCGCGGTCGCCTTTTCGGCGATCTCCACGCGCGGCTCGATGTTGCACAGACCGCAGCGCAGGTCGTCGCCGAACCACGCCACGACCAGCAGGACCGAACCGGTTTCGGTCAGCACGCCTTGCAGCAGGTCGAGCGACAGGGTCCAGTCGGACGTGGTCGGAAAGCGGTTGGCGTTCTCCGGCGCTTCGAAGATCGGTTCGCCCAGGGCGTCGACATCGGTCTTCGTGACCGGCTCCGGCATGTATCCGAACTCGGTCGAGCCGGGGAGCATGCAGACGCCCTCTATCAGGTCCTCGACCTCGCCGGTCTTGCCGTAGACCTCGAAGGCGAGTTGCGGAACGCGGTTGCCGTAGCCGGCGATCGGCAGGCGCTCGAAGACGGCGTAGGCCGTGCCGCGATAGGCCGGCGCGTCCCCGTCCAGGCCCTCGATCAGGGAATCCACGTCCTGACCGTCGCCGTTGAAGCCGCGCCGGACGCGCACTTTGACTTCGGAGGGGTCGAGCAACTCCCCATCGGCCCAAATCCGGCCGACATGGCGGACGGGCCCCTGCGCGAAGGCGACGGCGAAGTTGGCGAAGTATTCGTAGGACGTCACCGATTGCGACGGCGGCGCGCCCTTGCCGCCGACGTCTTCGGTCGTCTCCACCTCTTCGTAGCGCGTCGCCCAGATGACATGGCCCGGCACGCGCGCGCGGCCCTCGACGTCCGGGATCGGGGTCCCTTCCTGCGCCGTCGTCACGTCCAGCGATTGCAGCCGCGGCCCGACGATGGCTTGCGGCGAGGACCCGCCGCCGAAAAGCAGCCCGTCGATCGCCTGACCCGCGAGGCCGCCGGCGACCTGCCCGGCGATCGGCCCGAGGGCGACGCCCGCGATCGTGCCGCCGAGGCCGGCCCCTAGGGAAGCGCCGAGGGAAGCTAGGACGATCGTCGCCATGGGTCGGGGTCCTTTCAAATGAAACGGGGCCCGCAAGGGCCCCGTCCTCGCGTGGATCGGCGGTCGGGTCAGATGAAGGCGAAGTCCGCCGCGCAAAGGTCGGCCGCGTGGTGGTCGTCGATGCGCAGGGTCAGGTCGCCCCATTCCGCGGTGACGAAGTCCTGCCCCGTGCCGCCGTCGGTGCGGTCGGTCCAGACGATGTCGCCGAAGGTCGAGGGGCCGACATTCGTCGCACCGTCGTAGAGGCCGCCGATCTGGAATGCGTCGCCCTCGGCCGCGTCGAAGTCGCGGACGTGGATAAGGGTTTCGGCGGTCACGCCGCCGGCGAAGAAGAACGTGTCGGCGTCCGCGCCGCCGTTCAGCTTGATGTAGGCGTCCGCGCCGCCGGCCTGCGCCTCCAGGTAGTCGTCGCCGTCGTCGCCGCGCAGGATCGCGCCGTCGCCCGCCGCGGTCATGGTGTCGTCGCCCGCGCCGCCGAAGGCGACCGAGCCGCCGAAGACCTCGGCGAAGTCGTCGCCCGCGCCCAGATAGAGGGTCGCGCCGGTCGCGCCGTTGCTTTGGACGATGTCGTCGCCCTGCCCGGCCCAGACTTCGGCGTCGTCGTGCCCGATGGTGATTTCGTCGAGGCCCGCCAGCCCATAGACGACGTCGCCCGCCGCCGTGGTGGCGAGGACGTCGTCGAGATTGGTTCCGGTGATGGTCGTCATGGTTTCGCATCTCCTAGGGTTTTCATCGCCTGACCAGGCAACGACCCGTCTTTCTCATCAGTTGATGCGATTCGCTATTGTTTTTTTGCTCAGATGACGTAAATCAATCGGCACGGGTCGCCGGAACGCCGGCACAACCTGCGGAAAACCGACAAGGATCGCGAAAAATGTTCATTCTCGAAACCCGCCACGTCTCCCGCTTCGGTCAGCCCTTTACGCTCGTCATGGCCGAGAGCGTCGCAAATGACGTCGCCGTCTACGAAATGAAGGGCCGCCACGACGGCGAGAAGGTCGCGCGGGAGGGGATGAAATGGCGGGAGCGTGACGCGACCCAATTCGGCTTCGTGATCCCCGCCGGCAAGCATTACCGGACCTGATCCATGGCCCGGCGCATCCCCTACGGCGAAGAGGCTCCGACCGACGGCCTCGCCGCCCGCCTCTTCGACGCCGTCTACGCCTCGCCCCTCTTCGTCGGCCCCGCGACCGCAGCCGTTTGGATCGCGTGGGGGCGCGGCCTCTTCGACCTGATTTCAAGCCTGTGAGGATTCACCCATGCCGCGAAACGAACGACCGCCCGCGACCCTGACCCGCGTCGATTGCGCCGCCGGCGCGACCGCGCTCCGCATCGCCGCGGCTTGCCACCACGAACGGATCGGCGGGCGAGCCTCCGCCGAGGCGCTTTGGCGCGTCGCGACCGCGCTCGAAGAGGCCCCGTCGATCGTCGTCGAAACCCCAAAGCCCGAGGACCCCATGACCGACCACCGCGAAAACCTGCCCCCGATCTACCTTGTCTTCGCCGACCGGGGCGACGGCGGGGGAATGCTCTTCGCCGGCCAGGAAGCGACCAAAGAGGACGCCCTGCGCATGGCGCATCGCCTCGCCGGACCGCGGAACTTCATCGTTCACGAAGCGCGCCCGGTGATCTACCGCCTCGACATGCCCGATGCGCCCGCTCAGGACGCGGGCCGCGCCGAAGCCCGAAACGAAAACGGGGTTGAACAATGAGCGCCGAGACGCATTCGACCTGCGGCGTCCTGCGCTTCAAGCGGATCACGCGCAGCACCCTCAACATCATGACGGGCGAGACCCGGACGATCGGCACGGAAGAGCGGGTCGAGCCCTGCGGCGCGCCCCTCTTCAACTCAGACGAACGCCTGATCGGCATCTGCCGCAGTTGCGCCGAAGGCAGGGAAGCCGAAGGCAACCGGGCGGCGACCCCCGAAGAGGTCGAGGCCCATGAGGCCGCGGCCGCGCCCCGCCGGCTGGACGCATGACCGGCGGGCGGATCATCCTCGGCGCGGACGGCCGGCTCTATCAGGGCCGGCCGATCGCGCCCGTCCCCGTGATCGCCGAGGTCTGGACGGCGGCCGCGGGCGGCAGGGTCCGCGACGGAAAGCATCTCGGGATCGGAAACTCGCTGCGCGACGCCCTCGCCATGGTCGAGGCGGCCGGCTTCGCGCCGCGCGGGGATCCCCGCTTCGACGGGGTGACCATCACGGTCCCCTCCTACGATGCAGCCGACGCGAATGGGGCGTGACCGAACGATCGCCGGCAGGTTGAACCATCGAACAATGGCGACGCGGACGGCGAAGGCCCTAATATCCTTCCGCCCTCCTAGGGGCGGCCGGAGGCACCACCGGCTTGCGGGGGCGGGTCTTCGCAGCCCGCTCCCGCGCTTTCCACCCCCGGAAATACGAAGACGAAGGCGAGCGACGGCCGCCAATCCCGCAGGCCGACCTCGACGACGCCGACCCGCTCCAGGGCGTGAACCACGCGGCCCGGCGCGCTGACGATCCCGCAATGGGCCAGCCTCCCCTCGCCGAGGCCGACGCGGAAGCCGACCACGTCGCCGGCGCGCGGCTCGCGGAACGGGCAGGCGATCAGGTTGCGGCGCGCGGCGGCCAGCATCGGCAGGCCGGGCCCGGCGGCCCAATCGCGACGCCAGCCCCGCGGCCGCTCCGCCGGGCGGCCCGTCACGTCCTCGAAAACGCCGCGGATCAAACCGACGCAGTCGCAGCCCGCGCCCTTGAGCGCCGCGCCGAGGACGTAGGGCGTCCCGATCCAGGCGCGGGCGCAGGCCGCGACGTCGTTCCCGGTCATTTGCCGCATGACCTCAGACCTCCGATACGTTGACCCGGCCGCCGCCGGCGTGGTGGCCTCGCGCCATGGCGAGACCCGACCCCAAGGATGAAGCGCGGCGGTTGCTGCGGCTTGTGCGCGAGTTGCTGGAGTCGACCCGCGGCGAGGCGCGCCGCGAAGTCGAGCCGGTCCTGCACGTCATAAACAACCGGCTTTCGGACCTCGGCGACAGGTGAGCCCCGGTCATTGAACGACCGGCGCGGCGGCGCGCAGGTTCCATCCCTCGGCTGCGCCTTCCACCCCGCCCGCAGCGAGCGGCCCCATTGCGCCGCATCCGCCGCACTCGATCGACGACAGGACGCCGCCGCAGTCGCAGACGGAAAGGCCGACCAAAGCCGTGAAGGCGAAGTCCTCGCCGCAGAACGGGCAGGACGCGAGGGCGCAGCCCTCGACCTCGCCGCGGTCCGTCGGCTTGTAGACGACGGCGTCGCCGCCCTCTTCGGTTGCAGCCATGCGAGCCTCCTAGAAGTCGCCGCCCGACCCGCCGTCGTCGCGGCCTTGAAAGACCGGCGCGGGCTTGGTCGGTTGGCGGTTGCCGGTCCTGCCGTCTTGCTTCGCCGAATTCCGGCGCTTCGCCGTGGTCGCCGGGAACGTCTCCGACGGGACATGCGGGAAGCCGCGGAAATTCGCTCCGTTGGCGAACTTCACGACGCAGTCGGACCAAGTCTTCGAGCATCCGGCGACGACGTCGAAGGCGTCGCCGGCCTCGATCGGCCGCGGCGGCTTGCGCCAAAGCGAATAGATGCGTTGCGCTCCGGTGCGGTAATCGTCGCGCACGACCGACGTGGATCCGGCGTTCGCGCCCGAGGTCCAGGCGAGGACCCCGCGCACGAAGAACCCATCCGCCGGCCCGTCGGGGCCGTGGGCGCGGAACGTCACGCCGTCGGGGGCCGCGGCGACCACGGCCGAGGACCGCTTGAAGGGCGAGCCGGAGGCGTCGACGCCGCAGCGGGCGTCGCCGACCTCGGCGTCGCAGACCGGCAGGATATGCCGGCCGATCTTGCGCGACAGGCCGGCGGTCCGCGACCGGATTTCGGCCTTGAAGACCCCGTCCGATCGCTCGACCTCGCCGAGGACGTAGACGCCGACCGTGACGCGGTCGCCGGTCGAGGTCCAATCCACGTCGAAGACGGTCACTTCGGCCCCGTCGTAAAGGCCGCGGGCGATATCCTCTTCCGTCACCCCGTCGGAACTCAAAGCCCCGGCGACGTCTAGGTCGTCGGGCGCGAGGCCGAGGGACGAAGCGGACTCCGACGGGGCGAGGGCGGTCGCCGGTTCGTAATCGGTCCCGCCGAAGCTCAAGGGCTTGTCGTGATCGGTGAAGCCGAGGCGGACCCCGTCGCGGCGCTTCAATCGCCAGCAGCGTGCCCGCGTCGTCGATCCGGTCGCCAGCGTCGCGAGATAGGCCGCGGTCATGACCGCCCGCCGGCGCAGACCTCGGGGTGGGCGCGGCCGGCCTCGCGGTCGCGCATGACCGCGGCCGCGTGGGCGCGAGCGGCATAGGCGGCCAGACGGCGGGTCCCCTCGCCGACAGGCCGCCCCTCGCGAAGGTCGTCGAAGCGGCGGGCGGTCTGGCGCGCGGCGAAGATGACCCCGCGGCGACGCCCATCCACGAAGCCGATCGCCATTCCGACGATCAGCGCGGCGGGAACAAGGTAAAGCGTCCAGGTCATTCGCGGACCTCCACAAGACCGATTTCAGGGACCGACCCGACCCCGTCCTCGCCGTCGAAATAGGCGACGTCGATCGACAGGGCGTCCCCCTCGAAGCGGACCGGGACGTCGAAGAGAAAGCCGGCGGAGACCTTGACCCCGCTCGCCGGGGGCGTGGCGAAGGTGACGACGCCGGTCGCGTTGTTCACAGACCAGCCGGAGCCGGTCGCAACGTCGTCGAGGGCGACCACGACCGACCCGGCGACAGGCTTGGTCACGTCGCGCCAGTAGACCGCGATCGTGCCGTAGCGCTTGCGAAGCTGAAACGCCGTCGAGGACCCGTCGCCGGTCCCTAGCCGCTGATCGGACGCGCCGGGGGTCGCCGGCAGAACGGCCGAGGAATAGTCGGTCCAGTCGCGAAACCGAAAGCTGTTGAGTCGGCCGCGCGCCTCTTCCCAAAGCGCGGCGACGGCCGAGAGGTCCGCGGCGGTGCGCAGGCCGAGGCCGACGTCGAAGCGGCGGCGGCTGTCCGCCCAGCGGCTGTTGCGCTCTTCGAAGCCCGCGCCGGTCGTGACGACTTCGGTCCGGCGCGACACGGTCGAAACCGATCCGGCGGCGATGTCCTGAGGGAAGTCTAGGTCGAGGAAAGCCATTGCGCGCCCTGCCCTTTCCATGGTTTTGTTCGCCTGGGTCGAGGGCGTGGGGCGATGGAGTCGCCCATGACGATGTTTTGCGCCGCCCTCGCGTCCGCCGTTCTCTTCAACCGCAGCGCCGCGCGCCTCGGCCGGGCCCATTGGGCCCAGGTCGTCTTCGGCACGCTCGGCGGCCTGATCCTGTCCGCGCCCGCGGCGGAGGGCGGCGGCGCAGCCCTCGGCGCGGCCGCGGCCGCGATCGGGGCCGGCGTCGTCGCCGGCCTGTCCGCGTGGGCCAAAACCCCCGACGCGACATGATCTGCCCGCTGACGCTGGCGGCCGGGGCCTTCGCCCTCGCGACCGCGATCGACGGCGACACGGTGCGCGCCTGCGGCCAGCGCGTCAGGCTCGCCGCGATCGACGCGCCGGAACTGCGCGGACCGGACTGCGAGGCCGAGGCGCAGCTTGCCCGGGAGGCTCGCGACCGGCTCGCCGAAATCCTTCGCCAGCCGCACCGAGTCGAAATCGTGGCGGCCCGCGACCACTACGGCCGGCCCATCGGCGTCGTGGTGACGCCGACCGGCACGGCCGGCGCGCAGCTTGTGGCCGAGGGCCTCGCCCGCCCTTGGAACGGGAAGCGCCGGCCGTGGTGCGGGGCGGGGGCCGACGCGCCCCGCCCCTGACGCCGGCCGTCCGCCGCCTTCGACGTGGGGCCGGCGCGCAGGTCAGCCGGTCCTTTGCGCTCGGCCGACCGCGCGCGCCACCGCGCCCGAGACCTGCGCCCGGCTGGCGTTGAAGGCCTGCGGGTCGGGCGTCTGGATGTTCACCACGACGCCGGCCCTGCCGCCGCCCGAAGTCGGGAGCGGCGGGGCCGTCCCCCCGGTCAGCGACCCGCCCACGGGAAGCGGCGACGCGCCGGGCGCAAGGGGCGAGGCGAGGGCGGTCGAGAACGCCGAAGACAGCGCCCCCGACGCGGAGTCGACGCCGAGGCCGACCAGGGAGTCGATCCCCGCGCCGATCGCCCGCCCGCCCGCGGTCCGCAGACCGTCCACCAACGACCCGAAGCTGAAAGACCCCGACTCCGCCATGTCCGACAGCGACCCGGCGACCGCCTGACCCATCGTGTCGAAGAGGCCTGCGACCTCCGACGTGGCGGCCTCGGCAGGCCGGACCATCTCGCCGTCCAGGCGGCGGAATTCCGCCCCGATCTCATCGACCATGTCGGGGACATAGGAATTGCCGACGACCCGGTCATAAAGCTCGAAGAAGAAGTCGCCAATTTCCATGACGTTTTCTTTGACCCAACGGAACGGCGCAGCGAGGTTGTCGAAGAATTGCCGCGCAATGGCCTTCGTCATTTTGACTGTGTAATCCAGCGCCGTCGACAACGCATCGCCGATCGCATCGGCCGCAGCCGTGATTTCGGGCCAGAACGCTACGGCCGCCGCGGTCAGCGCCACCACGGCAGCGATGGCAGCCGCCACGGGCGCGCCGATCGCGGTCACGGCGGCGGCGAAGAGGGCGATGGCGGTCACGATCGGCGTAACGACGACGGCGAGGCCGACGAAGATGGTCCCGAACTTCAACAGGCGCGGGTCGATCTTCGACAGCCATGCGAGCGCGTCCGCGATGCCGTTGCCGAAGCGGGTCAGCACCTCGGTGACGCCGGACTCGCCCATTGAAATCGACAGCGCTTCCCAAGCGCTCGCCACGCGCTTGAGCATGCCGTTGTAGCCCTCCATCCGGGCTTGAGCCTGCTCGGTCGCGCTGGCGTTGCGGATCGACGCGCCCAGGCGGTCCATTTCATCGGCAGTGAAGCCGGCGAGGGCGGCGGCCGTGCGGACCGCGTCGGACCCGAAGGCTTCGCGCAGGGCACGCGCGCCGTCTTCCTGCGACAGCTTGGCGATGCCCGCGCGCAACTGCTCGGCGACCGCGCCGAGGGACAGCAGGTTGCCTTGCGCGTCGAAGGCGTCCACCCCAAGCTCGGCCATGGCCGAGGCGGCCGCCTCGCCGACGGGGGTCAGGCGCTGAAAAAACACTTTCAACGACGTGCCCGCGTCCCGGCCGGAAGAGAAAGCGAAGGCGGTCGCGGCCACGGCCGCGTTGAATTCCTCGAAGGTGAAGCCGGTCTGCGCGGCCACCGCGCCGGCGTTGGCGAGCGAATAGGCGTAGTCGTCGGCCCCGAATTTCGACGCGAGCA
>JBCBYE010000349.1:0-5172 GCA_039816075.1 Pseudomonadota bacterium
ATGGCCGCGTCCACCAGCAGGCCCAGCGCCACGATCATGCCCGTGACGCTCATCTGGTGGATGGTAATGGCCATGAAGTTCAGCGTCGCCAGGCTCGCCAGACCCACCAGCGGCAGCGCCACGGCCACCACCAGCGCGGCGCGGAACCCCAGCGTCAGCAGCAGAACGCCCACCACCAGCGCGATGCCGACGCCCATGTTGCCCGCCACCTCCGCCAGCCGGTCGGCGGTGTAGCCGGACTGGTCGAAGATCAGCCGGTGCTCCAGCCCCCCTGGCAGCGTCGCCTCGAAACGCTCCAGCTCGGACCGGATGCGCTCCATCCACGTATCGACGCGCCGCCTCTCCTCCATCTTCACGGCGATCAGAACCGCCTCACGCCCGTCCACCTTGGCGATGGAGCTCGCCGGGTCTTTGGCCGCCTTCTCCACGGTCGCCACGTCGCCCAGGCGCACCGCGAAGCCGTCCGAGGAGGTCGTCAGCGGGATCTCCCGCACCCGGTCGAGCGTGCGGATCTCGCCCGTCACCTCGATCAGAAAGTCGGTGCGCGCCCCGCGCAGACGCCCGGCGGAGACCTTGGGATCCGCCGCCGCCACGGCCGAGGCCACCTGCTGCGCCGACAGGCCCAGCGCCGCCAGCCGCACCGGGTCGATGGCGACGATCACCTCCTCCTCCGGCACGCCGAAGCTTTCCACCAGCGACACGCCCGGCAGGCCGCGCAGGCGGTCCTCCAGCATCTGCGCATGGCGCGCCAGCACCGCCGGCGGCACGGCGTCGTGCCGCGGCATCAGCGCGGAAATGGCGCTGAAGGCGCCGGTGCGGTCGTTGCTGAACTCCGGCTCCGGCACGCCCGCCGGCAGCGCGACGGCGGCATCGGCCAGCGCGTCGCGGATCTCCGACCAGACCTGCTCGATCCGCGCGTCCGAGATGAACTGGCTCAGCTCGATGGAGATCGTCGACACGCCCGTGGCGGAGGTCGAATCGATGTTGTCGATCTCCGCGATCTCGCGCAGCTCCGCCTCGATCTTTTCCGTGATCAGCGCCTCAACCCGCGCCGGATCGGCGCCGGGATAGGGCGTGACCACCGTGGCGAAAAGGTTGGTGATCGTGGGGTCTTCCTGCCGGCCGATGCTCAGGAAGGCCGACAGGCCCGCCGCGACCAGCACCATGGCGATCAGCGCGGTCAGGCGCGGCTGGCGGTAGAACAGGCTCGACATGGGCGTCGTCTCCGTCGGTGCGGTTCGTCGTTTCGCGTCTGCGGCGCCCGTCTGCGGCGCGGTTCGGCGGTCGGGGTCCGCGCTGCGGGCGCGGGGCTCCGGCGCGGGTCTGGAATGTTTGCGCCCCGTCGGGGCGCTTGGGTCATCCGCGCCCCGTCGGGGCGCTTCGGTCATCTGCACCCCATCGGGGCGCGTGGGGCCGATCCGGCGCGGCGCGCCTGCGCGGCGCAGGCGCCGCCGGCGGGCGGGGTCTGGGCCGGGTCCGGGCCGGACCTTGCGTCAGCCCGCGCGGGCCACCTGCGCGGCGTCGTCGTCGGCGCGGGGCTCGGGCGCGGGGCTCGGGGCGATCCGAACGCCCGGCGCCAGCTTGTGGGCGCCCTCCACCACCACCTTCGCGCCGTCCTGCAGCGTGCCGCGCACCAGCGCGCGCTCGCCGCTCAGATGCAGCACCTCCACCGATTCCGGCACGGCGGTCGGCGCCTCGGCCGCGCCGCCCACGGTCATCACCGTCCACAGGCCCCGCTCGCCCTCGCGCAGCGCGCCGACCGGCACCCAAAGGCCCGCCTCGCGCCGCTGCTCGGCCAGCACCACCTGCACCGTGCGGCCGAAGGCGATCTCCGCCTCCACCGGCATCAGCACGTCCAGCAGCACCGCGCGCGTGCGCGTCGCGGCATCCACGTCCGGGCGCACCGCGGTCACCGCCGCGGCGAAGCGGTCCGCCCCGCTGACGATCTCCAGAACCTCGCCCACCTGCCGCGCGGCGGCCGCCGCCTCCGGCAGGCCCACGCGCACCTGCGGCCGATCCGTCTCGATCAGCTCCAGCACCGGGGCGCCGGCGCTCATCACCGCGCCCTCGTCGGCCATGCGCGCGCCGATCTCGCCGCCGAAGGGGGCGCGCAGCACGGCCTTGCCGCGGTCCACGTCCACCGTGGCGATGCTCGCCTCCACCTGCCGCTGGCTCGCCGCGATGCGGTCCAGCGTCAGGCGCGCCTCGTCATAGCGTTGATCCGTGGCGTGGCCGCGATCGCGCAGCTCCGCCTGCCGGCGCAGGGTCACGCGCGCCAGCTCCGCCTCGGCCTCCAGGCTCGCGCCCTGGGCCTCCAGCTCCGCCACGCGCGCGTCCAGCCGCGACACGTCCAGCCGCGCCACGACCTGGCCCGCCTCGACCCGGTCGCCCTCCTCGACGCCGACCTCGGCCACGAAGCCGCCGTTCTCGAAGGCCAGCCGCGTGCTGCGCGCCGGCTCGATCACGCCCAGATGCCGCGTCTCCACCCGGATGCGCGTCACCGCCCGCGCCTCGGCCACCGCCACGGGAATCGCCCGCGCCGGCGCCTCCGCCGCGTCCTCCACCGCCGCGCGCCCGTGCAGGGCCCCGGTCAGCAGCATCGCGGCCCCGCCCGCCCCGGCGATCAGAACGAGCGACAGGGACGCGCTCGCCGCGCGGCGCCAGATCGGGCGCCGCGCCGCCGGGGCGGGAGATCCCGAGGGGTCGGGAGCTTGCGGACCCTCGCGGTCGGTCGGGTCTGACGGGTCCTCGATCAGATTCATGGCGCGGCGCCCCTTGCCGAAGTTAGACTGGCTAACTTAGTTAGAGGCTCTAACTTGCCCTGCAAGCCCAATGCGGCCAAAAAAAGACATGACCGACGCCCTGCCTCCCGGCGGACCGGCGGACGACGACGCTTCCGCGGCCCGGGCCGAGGCGGAGGCGGTCGCGTCCCCGCCCCCCAAGCGCCGCGCCAAGCGCGGCTATCACCACGGCGACCTCGCCGGGGCGCTCGTCGCGGCCGCGCGCGTGGTCATCGAACGCGACGGGCCGGCCAATCTCTCGCTCTCCAAATGCTGCCGCATGGCCGGCGTCTCCACCGCCGCGCCCTACAAGCACTTTTCGGGCAAGGACGACCTGCTGCGCCGCCTGGTCATGGACGGCTTCGACGATCTCGGCGCCCGCATGCGCGAGGCGCGCGACGCCTGCCCCGGCGGCTCGGCCGATCGGATCTCGGCCATGGGCATGAGCTACGTCGCCTTCGGCCTCGCCAATCCGGGCCTCTTCCGCCTCGTCTTCGGCATGGCGCACGAGATGCACGATCCCGAGGACGAGGAGCTGCACGCCTGCGGCATGACCTGCTTTCAGACCCTGATCGAGGAAGCCGCCCGCGCCATCGGCCCCCGCGCCGAGCCGGAAGAGGCCAAGCACCTGGCGGTCATGCTCTGGACCTTCGTGCACGGCGTGGCCTCGCTCGCCATGGACGGCAACTACGACGCGGCGCGCACCGACGTGGACATCCGCCGCATGGTGACCATGGCGACGGAGCGCCTGCTGCCTGCCTGACGCCGCCCCGATCTCCCCCCGTGCGCGCCCCTCGGGGGCAACGAGCCCCCTCGTGACGCGGCCGGCGTCGCCGGCTGGCCAAGTCTCGGAGGGCGGGTCGTTGGGGGGCGGTTTTCGCAGTTTGCTGAGAAGGCCCGAAGACGTGCCTTCCACCAGCGTGCGGCGAGTCGCCGAAAGCCTCAAGGCCGAGCCGCGCTTCGCGCGGTCGCTGCGCCTTCGGCTGGCGAGCCTTGACCCTTTCGACGACTCGCCTTCCGCGCAGCCGTCGCGCCCGGCGTCCCGGCCCGCGGGGCGGCGCGCCCGCGCCTGCTACCCAGCCGTCATGCAATCGTCGCGCAACCGTCACGCGCGGCCGGTACCCGGCGCAGGTCGCGAAACGACGATCCCGACACCTCCCGAATCCCAAGACAACGGAGCCTCCCATGCGTCTCAGCGCCCTCGCGGCCGCCGCCGCGCTCGTCCTCAGCGCCCCGGCCGCCTTCGCCGCCTCCGGCAAGCTCGTCCTCTACACCTCCCAGCCGAACGCCGACGCCCAGGCCACCGTCGACGCCTTTCTCGCCAAGCATCCCGACGTCGAGGTCGAGTGGATCCGCGACGGCACCACCAAGGTCATGGCCAAGCTGCGCGCCGAATTCGAAGCCGGCGCGCCGCAGCCCGACCTGCTGCTGATCGCCGACATGGTCACCATGGAGGGGCTCGAGGCCGAAGGCCGCCTGATGGCCTATCCCGAGGCCGACATCTCCGCCTACGACCCGGCGATCATGGATGACGAGGGGCACTACTTCTCCACCAAGCTCATCACCACCGGCATCGTCTACAACACCGCCGCGCCCATGGTCCCGACCTCCTACAAGGACCTGCTCAAGCCCGAGGCCAAGGACCGGATCGCCATGCCCTCGCCGCTGACCTCCGGCGCCGCGACCATCCACATGGCCGCGCTGACCGCGCATCCCGATCTGGGCTGGGACCTCTACGAGGGGCTCGCCGACCAGGGCGCCAACCCCCAGGGCGGCAACGGCGGAACCTATCGCGCCGTGGCGGGCGGCGAGAAGCTCTACGGCTTCGTCGTGGACTTCCTGCCCATCCGCAACAAGCTCGAAGGCGCGCCGGTGGAATTCGTCTTCCCCGAAGAGGGCGTCTCGGCCGTGACCGAGCCCGTCGCCATCCTCTCCACCGCGCGCAACCCCGAGGCCGCCAAGGCCTTCGTCGACTTCCTGCTGTCGCCCGAGGGTCAGCAGCTGGCGGCCGATCAGGGCTATCTGCCCGCGCATCCCGCGATCACGCCGCCCGAGGGCTTTCCGCCGCGCGACCAGATCAAGCTGATCGATTTCGACCCGGCCCAGGCCCTCGCCGACGACCAGGCCAACAAGCTGAAGTTCACCGACATCTTCGGCGGCTGAGCCGGTCCGGCATGCCCCCCGCCTCTCCCGAGGCCCGGCGCGCGGCGGTTCGGCGCCCCGAACCGCCGCGCGCATCGCCGCGGCGCCCCGGCGGCGGCGCGACGATGCGCCCCGTCGATCCCCCGGCGGCGCCCAAGCGCAGGGATCGCGCCGGCTTCGGCGGCCGGGCGGTCCCGCCGCGGGGCCCCGGCGCAGGCGGCCCCCAGTCCTCGCCCCGCCCCGATGGCCC
>JBCBYE010000371.1:0-4902 GCA_039816075.1 Pseudomonadota bacterium
CCAGGGCGCCGGCGAAGGCCATGGCGGCGCCGGCGGCGGGCGCGCGGCGCGGCGCGGCGGAGGGGGCGATCGCGGGCGCGGGGGCCCGGGCGGGGACGGGATCGAAGTCGGTCAACTCGGTCTCCTCCAGTTGAGCGGGGCCTGAGCGCGCAGGGGACGCGCGGCCGCTTGGGTCGGTCGCGGCGCCGACCCTGGGGGGCCGACGTCGCCTTGATCGCGCAGGTGGGCGCCGATCGGGGCGAATTCGAGGCGGGCGGGCCCGCCCGCCGCGCGCCGCGCAGTCACAAGGTTGCGAGCGAACCGGCCGCCGATCAACCTTTGCGTGAGAGGCCGGTCGCCGCCGTTCCCCGACCGGCGAACCGGCGCCGCGCCCGCAAGACGCGAGCCAGTCCTGCGGACACGGCGCTCAGCGCACCACCAGCAGCACCGCCACGCCGGCCGCGGCCGCGGCGAGACCGGCCAGGCGCAGCCGCTCCGGCCCGTAGGCCTCCATGGTCTCCAACAGCGTTCTCAGACGCTCCGGCGCGGTGGCGAGCAGAAGGCCCTCCACCGCGAGGATCGCGCCGAGGGCGAAGAGCAGGTCGCGCATGGCCGCCCCGCCCGTTCACCGCGCCGACGTCACTGCTCGCCCCCGGTCGGCGGGGGAGTGCTGATGTCGCCGCCAAGGTACTCGAAGAACTCGCTGTCGGGCGAGATCACCATGGTGGAATTCTCGCCCCGCAGCGCCGTCTCGTAGGCCGAGAGCGAGCGGTAGAAGGCGAAGAACTCCGGATCGCGGCCGAAGGCGTCGGCGAAGACGCGGTTGCGCTCCGCGTCGGCGGTGCCTCGGATGATGTCGCTGTCGCGCTGGGATTCCGACACGATCTCCGTCGCCTGCCGGTCGGCGTTGGCGCGGACGCGCTGCGCCGCCTCCTCGCCTCGGGCGCGCTCGTCGGCGGCCTCCCGCTCGCGCTCGGTCTGCATGCGCTGGAACGTGGCCTGCAGGTTCTGCACCGGCAGATCGGCGCGGCGGATGCGCACGTCGATGATGTCGATGCCCAGCGTCAGGGCGCGCTGGCGGGCGGTGTCTCGGATCCGCGTCATCAGCGCCGCGCGGTCGGACGACAGGATGTCGTCCGAGGTCACGGTGCCGAGCACGCCGCGCAGGGCGTCCGACAGGATCTGCTCCAGCCGGGTCAGCGCCGCCTGCTCGTTGGAGACGGCCTGGCGGAAGGCCAGCGGATCGGTGATGCGCCAGCGGGCGAAGGCGTCGACCACCAGGCGGCGGTCGTCCTCGGGGATGATCTCGAGCTCCGAGGTCTCCACCGGCAGGATGCGCTTCTCGTAGAAGATGACGTTCTGGATCAGCGGGATCTTGAAGTAGAGGCCGGGGTCCCGGTAGCCCTCCTCCAGGCCCACGATCTGGCCGAACTGCAGCTTCAGGGCCTGCTTTCGCTCGTCCACGATGAAGATCGCGTTGACCAGCAGAAAGAGCGCGGCGATGACGACGCCGGCGATGATGGGCATGCGCTTCATCAGTTGGTCCCCCGGCGCAGTTCGTTGAGCGGCAGGTAGGGCACGACGCCATCGCCGCCCCCCGAGATGCCGCCGTCGATGATGATCTTGTCGACGTCGCTCAGCACGCGCTCCATCGTTTCGAGGTAGAGGCGCTTGCGCGTGACTTCCTCGGCGTTCTTGTACTCGTCGTAGATGGAGATGAAGCGCGCCGCCTCGCCGGTCGCCTCGTTGACCACGCGCGCGGCGTAGGCCTCGGCTTCCTGGATCAGCTGGGCGCTTTCGCCTCGCGCCTGGGCGAGGCGCTGGTTGGCGTAGGCCTCGGCCTGGTTCTCGGACCGCACGCGGTCCTGCGCGGCGGCCTGAACGTCGCGGAAGGCGTCGATCACCTCTTCGGGCGGATCGGCGCGGTCCAGCGTCAGGCGGACGATGTTCACGCCGCTGTTGTAGCTGTCGAGCGTGGACTGAATCAGATCCTCCACCTCCCGGGCCAGCGCCTCGCGATCCCGGTTGAGGATGGGCGAGAGTTCCGACCGGCCCACGATCTCGCGCATGGACGCTTCGGACACGGCGCGGATCGTCGCCTCCGGCTCGGCCAGATTGAAGAGGAAGCGCGCCGGATCGGTGATGTTCCAGACGACCTGGAAGTCGATGTCGACGATGTTCTCGTCGCCGGTCAGGATCAGGCCCTGATCGGCCCGCTGACCGCCGCGCGCAAAGGCGGAATTGTCGCCCAGGCTGATGACGTTCTCGCGGGTGACCGCCAGCTTCTCATAGGTCTGGACCGGCCAGATGGCGAAGTTCAGGCCGCTTTCGCCGATGGACGCGAATTTGCCGAAGGTCAGCTCGACCGAGCGCTCTTCGGGCGCGACGGTGTAGACCGAGGCCGCGAACCACGCCACCAGCGCGCCGACGCCGAGGATGATCCAGCCGCCGCGGCCCAGCCCCTCGGGCAGCGAGGGGCCGCCGCCGCGTCCGCCGCCGCCGCCTTCGCCGCCGAAGATCACCTTCAGCCGGTCGCGCCCCTGCTTGAGCAGCTCGTCCATGTCCGGGCCCTGGCCGTTGGGGCCGCCGGGGCCGCGCCCGCCGCCGCCCCCGCCGCCCCAGGGTCCGCGGCCGCCTCCGCCGCCGCCGCCCGATCCGCGGTTCTTGCCGCCGCCGCCCCAGGGTCCGTCCGAGTTGTTCTGAAAGGGCATGAGCCTCTTGATCCCGTTCCTTGCGTACGTTCGCGTGCAGATGGTCTCCGCCGGAGACCGTTCAAGCCCGCCGCGGCCTCTGGCCGCCGGCCGGCTGCATTCCACCGGCCCTAGGCGACCGGCTCCTTCATCGTCACCAGCTCCTCCGACGCGGTGGGATGCACCGCGACGGTGCGGTCGAAATCTTCCTTGGTGGCGCCCATCTTGAGGGCGATGCCGGCCATCTGGATGATCTCGCCCGCGCCGTGCCCGACCACGTGGCAGCCGAGCACCTTGCGGTCCGTCTTGGCCACGATCAGCTTCATCAGCATCTTTTCGGCGCGGCCGGCGAGGGTGGCCATCATCGGCCGGAACGCGGCCTTGTAGACCTCGATCTCCTGCGCCTCCCGCGCCTCGTCCTCGCCCAGGCCGACGGTCCCGATCTCCGGCTGGGTGAAGATCGCCGTGGCCACCAGGGAATGGTCGGCGGCCGTCGGTTCGCCGCCGAACACGGTGTCGGCGAAGGCGGCGCCTTCGCGGATCGCCACGGGCGTCAGCGCCAGGCGGTCCGTCACGTCGCCCACCGCATGGATGGAGGGGACGGCGGTGGCCGAGAAACGGTCCACGATCACCTCTCCCTTGGGGCCCAGCGGCACGCCCGCGCTCTCCAGCCCCAGGCCCTGCGTGTTGGGGACGCGGCCGGTGGCGAGCATGACGCAGTCGACCTCGATCATCCGCCCGTCGTCGAGCAGCGTGCGGAACGGGCCGCCGGCCTCGCCGTCGATGCGCTGCAGATCGACGCCCGTGGTCAGGTCGATGCCGCGGCCGCGCATGGCGTCGGCGGTGAAGTCGCGCACCTCTCGGTCGAAGCCGCGCAGCACCTGTTCGCCGCGGTAGATCTGCGTCACCTCGGTCCCGAGCCCGTTGAAGATCCCGGCGAACTCGCAGGCGACGTAGCCGCCGCCGACGATCAGGATGCGCGCGGGCTGCGAGGGCAGGTCGAACACCTCGTTCGAGGTGACGGCATGCTGGGATCCCGGGAAATCCGGCACGAAGGGCGTGCCGCCGGTGGCGATCAGGATCTGCCGGGCGGTGATCTCATGCCCGTGGGAGGCCAGGCGCACCGTGTTCGGCCCCGTCACCTCGGCGCGGCAGCGGTGCAGCTCCACCCCCGCCAGGTCCAGGTTCCTGGCGTAAAGGCCTTCGAGGCGCGTGATCTCCGCATCCTTGGCGGCGATCAGCCGGCTCCAGTCGAACGCGGTCTCGCCCACGGTCCAGCCGAAGCCGGCGGCGTCCTCGAACGCTTCGGAAAAGCCGGAGGCGTAGACCATCAGCTTTTTCGGCACGCAGCCGCGGATCACGCAGGTGCCGCCGAAGCGGAACTCTTCGGCGATGGCGACCTTGGCGCCGTGCTTGGCGCTCATCCGCGCCGCGCGCACGCCGCCCGATCCGCCGCCGATGACGAAAAGGTCGTAGTCGAAGTCCATCGCGTCTCTCCCGCTTCGACGCCCGCCGGGGCGGAGGCCGCACTTAGGCGCCCGCGCCGTCCTCGTCCAGCGACAGCATGTCGGTCGTTTCGTCGCCGTGCCCGATGATCACCGCGTCGGCCACGTCGACGAACAGGCCCGTCTCCACCACCCCGGCGATGTTCACCAGCGTGCCCGCCACCTCCTCGGCATCGCCTATGCGCTTGAGGTGAAGGTCGATGATGAAGTTGCCGCAATCGGTGAGGAAGGGCTCGTCGCCGTTCAGGCGCAGCGTGGTCAGGCGGCCGTCGACCTCCAGATCCTCCAGCGCGTCCTCGACGATGGCCTTGGTCGTCTCCCAGCCGAACGTCACGATCTCCACCGGCAGGGGGAAGGCGCCCAGCGCGTCCACCTGCTTGGACGCGTCGGCGATCACCACCATGCGGTCGGAGGCGGTGGCGACGATCTTCTCCTGCAGCAGCGCGCCGCCGCCGCCCTTGATGAGGGCGAGGTCGCCGTCGAACTCGTCGGCGCCGTCGACCGTCAGGTCCAGCCATCCCGCCTCGTCCAGCGTGGTGACGCGAAGGCCCGCCTTTTCCGCCTGCCGAGCCGTGCGCACGGATGTCGGCACGCAGCTCAGGTCCAGCTTCTCGCGCTTGGCCCGCTCCCCCAGCAGGTCGACGAACCAGGCGGCGGTGGAGCCGGTGCCCAGGCCCAGGCGCATGCCGCCCTGCACCTCTTCGAGGGCGGCGCGCGCCGCGGCGCGC
>JBCBYE010000097.1:0-9931 GCA_039816075.1 Pseudomonadota bacterium
CTTGGTCGGGGCCGGGCGCGTCGCGGATCGCCGCGCGCGGCGGGATCCCGCACCGCGACGTCCGGCGACGGAGTTTAGGGCGCGAGCGGGGCGGACAGGGTCAGGCGGCGTCGAGGGCGTCGGCGAGGGCGATGAGGGCGGCGGTGAGGTCGCCGTCCCAGACCTGCGCGTCGGGCGCGCCGAAATCCAGCCAGGCGCCCAGGGCGCCGGCGGACGCCGCGCCGAGGCCGCCTTCGGCGACGACGGGGGTTTCGATGCTCTCGGACCAGATCTCGAACACCTCCGGCGCGACCGGCTCGGCCCCGGCGGAGCCGGCGGCGAGCGGTCCGAAGAGGACGTAGTCCGCCCCGGCCTCGGCCGCGGTCATGCCGTCATGGCGCGAGGCGCCGCAGGCCACGCCCATCACCGCATCGGGCCCCAGCGTCTTGCGCAGATCGCGCAGGCGGTGGGCGCGCGCCTCCACCTGCACGCCGTCGAGCCCCAGGGGCGCGGCGAGCGCGGCGTGATCGCGCAGGATCACCGGGACGTCGGCCTCGTGGCAGAGGGGGCGAAGCGCGTCGGCGGCGCGGCGCACCTCCGCCTCCGTCGCGCCGGGCAGGTCGAGGCGGAGGCAGGCGATGCGGCCGGTGGCAAGGGCGCCGGGCAGGGCGGCGACGACCTGCTCCAGCGGCGCGCGGGGCGGGGTGGGCAGCAGCAGGCGGGGCGGGCGCGGGTCGGTCATGGCCGGGGTGTAGCGCGAGGGGACGCGCGGGGGAAAGGGGCGCAGGGCCTCGCCGCGCCTCGGCGGCGCCCGCGACCGGTCAACCGGTCAACCGGTCAACGGATCCTCGGCACGCCAGCGGCAGTCGCCTCGGGTGCAGACGCGGCAATTGGGGCCGACCGGTTCGGCCGGCTCGCGCGGGCGCGGCGCGTAGACGCTGGCCATGGCCGCCTCCGCCGGCAGGGCCAGCAGCGCCGCCTCCACCGGCTGCATGCCGCCCCAGCGCGGCGGCCCCACCGGCTCCGCCCGCGCCACGAAGACGAAGCGTTCGCCGGAGGGGAACTCGGCCAGTTGGCGAAGCGTGCGGCCGGGAGAGGAGAGCGCGCGGTAGACCGCCCAAAGAGGACAGGCGGCGCCGTGGCGGGGCAGGGCGATCTCGGGCAGAAGCCGACGCTCCAGCGCCAGACCTGCCGCGTTGACCCGCACGAAGGCGCAGCGCGGGGCGGCGTCCTCGGCCTCCGCCGCGGCGCCGGGCGCGCCGCCGCCCAGCGAGGCGAGGCGCCGGGCCACGGCGGCGAACGGCGCCTCGAAACGGGCGGCGAGCGCGTCCACGTCCCAGCCGGCGACGAGCCCCGCGGCGGTGATCGCCGGGGCCGGCAGCAGCAGGGCATCGGCGGCATAGCCCTCGAAGGCCGCGCGGGCGCGGCGATGGGCGGCGTCGCGGGCCAGCCGCGGGCGCGCCGCGATCAGCCCGTCGATGACCTTGCCGTAGCGCGCCTGCGCCGCCGCGCGGGCCCGGGCCCAGCGCCGCGCGCCGGGCCCCTCGTCGGGCGCATCGCCCGGCGCGGTCGCATCGCCCCCGGCCGCCCAGGCGCGCAGGGCGGCGTCGACCGCTTCGGGGCGCGCCTGGGCCGGCGCGGCGGGATCCTCCAGCGCCTCGAACCGATTGCCGGCCTCAAGGAAGGCCTCTTCCACGTCCTCCGCCGGCGACGACGTCTCGGCATCGCGATGCGCGCGGTCGAAAAACTGCGTGAGGCTTTCGGCGACTTCGGTGAGATTGGCGCTCTCCTGCGCGAGGATGCCGTGGAAGCGCCGGCGCTGGGCGTCGTCGATGTCCTCCACCTGTTCGAGGATCTCGGAGGTGGAGCGCAGGGCGGCGATGCGGGTGAGCATGCCGTGCATGGCCTCGGAGACGAAGGGATCGTGGGTGAGTCGGTCCGACAGCGCCTCCACCGCGCGATCCGCCTCGCGCCGGGCGCGCCAGGCGCGGGCGAGGGCGCGGCCCCAGCCTGGATGGCGGCCCAGCAGCTCGCGCGCCGAGGCGGGATCGAGCGCGAGGTCGGCGAAATCGGGTTCCGTGGCGATCTCCGCCAGCCGGTCCGCCAGCCGCCGCTCCAACGCGCCGTCGAGCTCGGCAAGGGGCGCGCCCAGCGCCTCGGCCGCGCGGCGCACGATGTCGGGCGAGGCGCGGCGCTTGTTGCGTTCGATCAGGTTGAGATAGCTGGGCGAGATGCCGATGCGTTCGGCCAGTTCGCCCTGGCGCAGGCCGGCGGCGAGCCGACGCTCTCGGATCCGCAGTCCGGTCATTTCGACGGCCATCGCGTTCGGCCTCCGCGTTTGGGTGCGCCGCGGCGCCGGACCCGCGGCGCGGTGCGCGGCGGGCGGAGGCACGGACGGCGCAAGCGCCTGTTTCGACGTTCTTTTTTGCACCTTTTGTCACATCTTGACAATTTCGCAGGTGCACAACGTCAATCATTGACAAAAAAATGCAGCATCACCAATGGGTTATTGAAGTCTTGCACAGAGCCCCTTAACAAAGCGGCGGGAGCGAAAACGCCCCACGGTCCGTTGCGCAAGTTGGGAGGCTTGGCGGACCGTCCCAACCAAATCTCCGGGAGGCACCCATGGGAGACATGAAATTCAGCCGTCGCGGGCTGCTCAAGTCGTCGGCGATCGTCGCCGGCGGGCTTGCGGCTCCGACCATCTGGTCGCGTCCGGCCTATGCGTACATGAACGAACCGCAGGGTTCGACCGTGACGCTGGGCTTCAACGTGCCGCAGACCGGCGCCTATGCC
This sequence comes from Pseudomonadota bacterium, assembly GCA_039816075.1. Lineage (GTDB taxonomy): Bacteria > Pseudomonadota > Alphaproteobacteria > Rhodobacterales > Rhodobacteraceae > Albimonas. The sequence continues at coordinate 2,776 of JBCBYE010000097.1, forward strand.
GATGAGGGCGCGGACGAGCTGCGCGCGCAGCAGCTGGCCGTCGAGCACATCAACGGCGAGGGCGACGGCGGCATGCTGAACACCTTCAGCTCCAAGGCGCTGCAAGGGAACGGCGTCAACGGCAAGAAGGTCGAGTTCGTCACCGGCGACACGCAGACCAAGGCCGACGCGGCCCGCGCCTCGGCCCGCCGCATGATCGAGCGCGACGGGGCCATCATGGTCACGGGCGGCTCGTCTTCGGGCGTCGCGGTGGCCGTGCAGGCGCTGTGCCAGGACATGGGCGTGATCTTCATGGCGGGCCTCACGCACGCCAACGCCACGACCGGCAAGGACAAGCGCGCCAACGGCTTCCGCCACTTCTTCAACACGGAGATGTCCGGCGCGGCCCTCGGCCCGATCCTGGAGGCCAACTACGGCACCGGGCGCAACGCCTACCACCTGACCGCCGACTACAACTGGGGCTGGTCGCAGGAAGGCTCGATGAAGACCTACACCGAGCAGATCGGCTGGAACACGGTCAACGCCGTGCGCACGCCGCTCGGCACGGCCGATTATTCCCAGTATCTGACGCCGGTTCTGAATTCCGACGCGGACACGCTGATCCTGAACCACTACGGCCGCGACATGGTGAACTCCATCACCAACGCCGTGCAGTTCGGCATGCGCGACCGCGTGGTGAACGGCAAGGACTTCGTGATCGTGGTGCCGCTCTACTCCCGCCTGATGGCGCAGGGCGCGGGCGAGAACGTGAAGGGCATCTTCGGGTCCACCAACTGGCACTGGTCGCTGCAGGACGAGGGCTCCAAGGCCTTCGTGAAGTCGTTCGGTCAGAAGTACGGCTTCCCGCCGTCGCAGGCCGCGCACACCTGCTACAGCCAGACCGTCCTCTACGCCGACGCGGCGCAGCGGGCCGGCACGTTCAACCCCTGCGGCATCGTCGAGGCGCTGGAGGACTTCGCGTTCGACGGCCTGGGCAACGGCCAGACCCTGTACCGCAAGGAAGACCACCAGTGCTTCAAGCCGGTGCTGGTCGTGAAGGGCAACGAGAACGCCACCTCGCAGTTCGACCTTCTGGAAGTCGTCGACCAGACGCCGACCGAGAAGGTCATGTACGCGCCCGATCACCCCGACTTCGTCGGCGGCGACCTGGGCACGTGCAACCCCGGCGCCTGAGCCGCGGGATGTGACCGGCCGGCCCCCCGATGCGGGGGCCGGTCCCTTCGCAAGACAACGATAGGGAGCGGCGGAGATGGACGCGATCCTGCTTCAGGTCCTGAACGGCCTCGACAAGGGATCCGCCTACGCGATGATCGCGTTGGGCCTGACCTTGATCTTCGGCACGTTGGGCGTGGTGAACTTCGCGCATGGCGCGCTGTTCATGCTCGGCGCCTTCGTGGCGGTCACCGTGAACCGGGTTCTGACGCTCGAACGCATCGAGCTGTCGGCGACGGAAACCACCGCCTGGGGCACGCCGCTGGAAATCCGCACGCCCTATGCGGAGGCGTGGCTGGGCGATTGGGGCGCCAGCCTGATCGACTGGTCCGTGCCCGTCTCCCTCGTCATCGCCACGCCCCTGATGATGCTGGTCGGCATCGCCATGGAACGCGGGCTGATCCGCCATTTCTACAAGCGCACCCATGCCGACCAGATCCTGGTGACCTTCGGCCTGGCCATCGTGCTGCAGGAGATCATCAAGGCGTTCTTCGGCGCCAACCCGATCCCGCAGCCCTCGCCCGATGCGATCAGCGGGATGGTCGATTTCGGCGTCTCCTTCGGCTTCGACGCCGGCAACATCGTCTATCCGACGTGGCGGCTGGTCTACTTCCTCTTCGCCGGAGCGGTCATCGGGGCGGTGTTCTGCTTTCTGCAGTTCACCACCTTCGGCATGGTCGTGCGCGCCGGCATGGCGGATCGCGAAACGGTCGGCCTGCTGGGCATCGACATCGACCGCCGCTTCACCCTGATGTTCGGCCTCGCGGCCATCGTCGCGGGCCTGGCGGGCGTGATGTACACGCCGATCGTCAGCCCGGACTACCACATCGGGATGACGTTCCTGGTGCTCAGCTTCGTGGTGGTCGTGGTGGGGGGCATGGGCAGCCTGCCCGGGGCCGTCGCCGCCGGCTTCCTGCTGGGCGTGCTGGAGAGCTTCGCCTCCATGACCGCCGTCACCTCGATCCTGCCCGGCATCGACCAGATCATCATCTACCTGGTCGCCGTCGTCATTCTGCTGACCCGCCCGCGGGGCCTGATGGGCCGCAAGGGCGTGATGGAGACCTGAGCCATGAGCGCGATTTCCTCAAGCAAGTCTTCCGACGCCCTGCTGATGCTGTTCTTCGCGGCGGTGGTTCTGGCCGGCCCGATCATCCTGGCGCCCTTCGGCGCCGGGTACCCGGATCTGCTGCAGCGCTTCGCGATCTTCGGCATCTTCGCCGTGGGCTTCAACATCCTCTTCGGGCTGACCGGCTATCTCAGCTTCGGCCACGCGGCCTTTCTGGGCATGGGCTCCTACGCCGCGGTCTGGGCGATGAAGGGCCTGACGATGAACATCGTGCCCGCGGTGCTCTTCGCCATGGTCATCGCGGGGCTCGCCTCGCTGCTGATCGGCTTTATCTCCATGCGCCGGTCGGGGATCTACTTCTCGATCCTCACGCTGGCCTTCGCGCAGATGAGCTACAACCTCGCCTACTCGGTGCTGACGCCGCTGACCAACGGCGAGACCGGCCTGCAGATCCGCCTCGACGATCCGCGCATCCTCGACGGGCCGCTGGCCGACGGGGCGACGCCGGTCACCACGTTCTTCGGCCTGTCGATGAAGGACACGTGGGAGACGACGATGTTGGGCATGGAGCTGCAGTTCAACGTGGGCTTCTACGTCTGCGCGCTGTGCCTGATCGGGGCGTTCTACATCGCGCTGCGCATCTTCCGCTCGCCCTTCGGCATGATGCTGCGGGCGGTGAAGACCAACCAGAACCGCATGAGCTACACCGGCCTCAACACCCGGCCCTACGCCTTGGCGGCCTTCGTGATCTCGGGCCTCTACGCCGGGCTCGCGGGCGGTCTGATGGCCTCCATGGACCCGCTGGCGGGCGCGGAGCGCATGCAGTGGACCGAAAGCGGCAAGGTCGTTCTGATGGTGATCCTGGGCGGCGCGGGCACCCTGCTCGGCCCGGTGCTGGGCGCGGGCCTCATCAAGTACTTCGAGAACATCTTCTCGGCGATCAACAAGGGCACGCTGACCGACATGATGGGGTTCCTGCCCGAGACGCTGCGCGATGCGGTGGTGTCGATCCTGTCGCTTTTCGTGGGCGAGGGCTGGCACCTGACGCTGGGCCTGATGTTCATGGTCATCGTCATCTTCCTGCCCGGCGGCCTGATGGAGGGCGCCAACCGCATCGTTCGATGGGTGTCGGGCAAGGGCCGCAAGTCCAAGACGAAGGCCGACGCGCCGGGCGCCGCGCCCGCGCCGGCCGAATAAGGGAGGGCCGACACGATGCCGACGATCCTGGAAGTCCAGAACGTCAACAAGCGCTTCGGCGGCCTCAAGGCCCTCGACGACGTGAACCTGAAGGTCGAGGAAGGCTCGATCCACGCCATCATCGGCCCCAACGGCGCCGGCAAGTCCACGCTGCTGAACTGCTTCGTGGGCCGCCTGACGCCCGATACCGGCACGGTCACCTTCGACGGCCGGTCGCTGCTGGGCCTAAAGCCGCACGAGATCAATCAGGCGGGCGTGTCCCGCGTGTTTCAGACGCCCGAGATCTTCGAGGACCTGACCGTCTCGGAAAACGTGATGATCCCGGCGCTGGCGCGGCGGGACGGGGCCTTTCGCCTGGCCGGCTGGCACCCGATGTCCAAGGAGGCGGAGATCCGCGACCGCGCGCTGCACACGCTCGAAGACGTGGGCATGGCGGGCAAGAAGGATGCGGAGGCCGGCTCCCTCAGCCGCGGCGACAAGCGACGGCTGGAGATGGCGATGTGCCTGGTGCAGGACCCCAAGCTGCTGCTGCTGGACGAGCCGACCGCGGGCATGTCCCGCGCCGACACCAACAACACCATCGACCTGCTCAAGCGCATCGGTCACGAGCGCGGCATCACCAAGGTGGTGATCGAGCACGACATGCATGTGGTGTTTTCGCTCGCCGACCGCATCAGCGTGCTGGCCCAGGGTCACGTGATCGTCGAGGACGCGCCCGAGCACATCAAGGGCAACGTCAAGGTGCAGGAAGCCTATCTGGGAGGGGCGCACGCATGAGCATCGTCGAAGACAGCGCGTTCGAAAAGATCCGCCCCCTGCCCAAGAGCCCGGCCGCGGGCAGCGCCCCGGCCTATTTCAGCGCCTACGACGTGCACGCCTATTACGGCGAGAGCTACATCGTGCAGGGCGTGAGCTTCAACATCCACGAGGGCGAGATCCTCGCGCTTCTGGGCCGCAACGGCGCCGGCAAGACCTCCACCCTGCGGACCATCGCCCGGGCCGACGACCCGGCGCTGACCCATGGGGAGATCTGGCTGGACCATCAGCCGATCCACGAGATGAAGAGCCACCAGGCCGCAGGCAACGGCATTCAGCTGGTGCCCGAGGACCGGCGCATCATCCCCGGCCTGACGGTGGAGGAGAACCTGCAGCTGGCGCAGATCGCCCCGCCGCACGGCTGGTCGATCCAGCGCATCTACGAGCTGTTCCCGCGGCTGGGCGAGCGCCGCAAGCAGGAGGGCGTGACCCTTTCGGGCGGGGAGCAGCAGATGCTGGCCATCGGCCGCGCGCTGGCCCGGGATGTGAAGCTACTGCTGCTGGACGAGCCTTACGAGGGCCTCGCCCCGGTGATCGTGCAGGAGATCGAGCGCACGCTGGGCGAGATCAAGGCGCTGGGCATCACCACCGTGATCGTGGAGCAGAACGCCATCGCCGCCCTGCAGCTGGCGGACCGGGCGCTGATCCTGGACATGGGCCAGGTCGTCTTCGACGGCACGGCGCAGCAGGTTCTGGACGACGCCGATCTGCGCCAGGAATATCTGGCCATCTGACGCTGATGCGACGTCCCCGGCGCGGCACGCCCGCGCGCCGGGGACGCGACCCCGACGAGGGGGCGCGGAACGCCCCCCGACGCCACGGCCCGAGGAGGACGCCCCCCGCAATGCCCGACGATCTTCGCCACCCGCCCGCCGACTTCGTCGCCGCCGCCCATGCGGACAAGGCGAAATACGACGAGATGTACGCCGCGTCGGTGGCCGACCCCGAGGCCTTCTGGGCCGAGCATGCCAGGCGCATCGACTGGATGACGCCGTTCTCGACGATCAAGAACGTCAGCTACGCGCATCCCGACGTGTCCATCAAATGGTTCGAGGACGGCGCGCTGAACGTCGCGTCCAACTGCGTGGACCGCCACGCCGCGGCGCGCGGCGATCAGACGGCCATCATCTGGGAGCCGGACGATCCCAAGGACCCCGCGCGGCACATCACCTATGCTCAGCTGAGCGAGGAGGTGCAGCGTTTCGCCAACGTTCTGAAATCGCTGGGCGTCTCCAAGGGCGATCGCGTCGTGATCTACCTGCCGATGATCCCGGCGGCGGCCTATGCCATGCTGGCCTGCGCGCGCATCGGCGCGATCCATTCCATCGTCTTCGCCGGCTTTTCGCCCGACGCCCTTGCGGATCGCGTGAACGATTGCGGCGCGACCGTGCTGATCACGGCCGACCACGCGCCGCGCGGGGGCCGGGCCACGCCGCTCAAGTCGAATTGCGATCAGGCGCTGCGCCGCTGCTCCGACAAGGTGAAGCTGCTGATCGTGGAGCGGACGGGCGCCCAGATCGATTGGATCGAGGGGCGCGACTTTCTCTATTCCAAGGTGGCCGAGACGGTGTCGGCCGACTGTCCGGCCGAGGCGATGAACGCCGAGGACCCGCTTTTCATCCTCTACACCTCCGGCTCCACCGGTAAGCCCAAGGGCGTGGTGCACACCACCGGCGGCTATCTGGTCTACGCCGCGATGACCCACGAATACGTCTTCGACTACCAGGACGGCGACGTCTACTGGTGCACGGCCGATGTGGGCTGGGTGACGGGCCACAGCTACATCGTCTATGGCCCGCTCGCCAACGGCGCCACGACGCTGATGTTCGAGGGCGTGCCCACCTGGCCCGATGCCGGCCGGTTCTGGGAGGTCTGCGCCAAGCACCGGGTGAACCAGTTCTACACCGCGCCCACCGCGATCCGCGCGCTGATGGCCAAGGGAACGGATTGGGTCGAGAAGCACGACCTGTCGTCCCTGCGCCTGCTGGGCACGGTGGGAGAGCCGATCAATCCGGAGGCGTGGAACTGGTACGATCAGGTCGTGGGCAAGGGAAACTGCCCGATCGTCGACACCTGGTGGCAGACCGAGACGGGCGGCATCCTCATCACCCCGCTGCCCGGCGCGACGCCGACCAAGCCCGGTTCCGCCACGCTGCCCTTCTTCGGCGTTCGGCCCATGGTGCTGGAGCCGACCTCCGGCGACGAAATCACGGAGACGGAGGCGGAGGGCGTTCTGGTGCTCGCCGACAGCTGGCCGGGCCAGATGCGCACGGTCTGGGGCGATCACGAGCGCTTCGTGAAGACCTATTTCTCCGACTACAAGGGCTACTACTTCGCCGGCGACGGTTGTCGCCGCGACGCCGACGGGTACTACTGGATCACCGGGCGCGTGGACGACGTGATCAACGTCTCCGGCCACCGGATGGGCACGGCGGAGGTGGAGTCGGCGCTGGTCGCCCATGCCAAGGTCGCCGAGGCCGCGGTGGTCGGCTATCCGCACGAGATCAAGGGGCAGGGCATCTACTGCTACGTCACCCTGATGGAGGGCGAGGAGTACGCCGACGCGCTGAAGGCCGAGCTGAGCAACTGGGTGCGGACCGAGATCGGCCCCATAGCCAAACCGGACGTCATCCAGTGGGCGCCGGGCCTGCCCAAGACCCGCTCCGGCAAGATCATGCGCCGCATCCTGCGCAAGATCGCCGAGAACGACACGAGCAACATGGGCGACACCTCCACGCTGGCGGAACCTGCGGTGGTGGAGGACCTGATCGCCAACTCGGTGCACAACGCCGCCTGAGGCGGGCGGATCAGAAGCCTGTGAAAAGCAGGTCGAGGGCGCGGGTGACCTGATAATCCGCGCCCTCC
>JBCBYE010000786.1:0-1952 GCA_039816075.1 Pseudomonadota bacterium
CTCGCGGGCGAGGCGCTGGAGGCGGCGCTGGCGCGGGACGGTCTGGGCCTGGCGCGCGCGCCCGGCCTCGACGGCGTGGCGCTGGTGGTGGAATCGGCCGCCGCGCGCGATGCGGAGGCGGTGTTCACCGACAGTCTCGCGCGGCTTCCCGTCGCGCTGGCGCGGCTCAGCGGCGCCGGCGCGATCCTGTCGCTGAACGAGCCGGCGCGACGTCTGCTCGGCGACGGCGCGCGCCCCGGCGCGCTGCTGACGGATCTGGCCGAGGGGCTGGGCCGGTCCATGGGAGAGCGTCTGGCCGAGGCCGCGCGCGGCCGCAGCTCCGGCCGTTCCGAAGTGGCGCGGGCGCTGCGCGTCGACCGCGAGGCGTTCCTGCAGATCGCCTTCACGCGCATCGAGATCGGCGGTCGCACGACGCTGCTGGCCGTGCTCAGCGACGCGACGGAGCTCAAGACGCTCGAAGCGCAGTTCGTGCAGAGTCAGAAGATGCAGGCCGTCGGTCAGCTGGCGGGCGGCGTCGCCCATGATTTCAACAACCTGCTCACGGCGATCCTGGGCCATTGCGACCTGCTGCTGATGCGTCACGACGCGGCGGACGAAGATCACGCCGATCTGGTGCAGGTGCGCCAGAACGCCCATCGCGCGGCGGCCCTGGTGCGCCAGATGCTGGCCTTTTCGCGCAAGCAGACCCTGCAGCCCGTGGTGCTGGACCTCGGCGAGCTGCTGCGCGAGCTCAGCCATCTGCTCAACCGTCTGCTGGGCGAGAAGGTGCGCCTGGCCATCGACCTGCCCCCCGATCTGGGCCTGGTGCGCGCCGATCTGCGGCAGCTCGAACAGGTGATCGTCAACCTCGTGGTCAACGCCCGCGACGCCATGCCCGGCGGCGGCGAGGTGCGCATCCAGGCCGTCAACGAAACGCTGGAGACGGAGCGCCGGCGCGACCGCGCCTCCATGCCCGCCGGCGACTACGTGGCGATCCGGGTGGAGGACGACGGCGCCGGCATCCCGCCGGATCGGCTCGGCCAGGTCTTCGAGCCGTTCTACACCACCAAGAAGCCGGGCGAGGGCACGGGACTGGGCCTCTCCACCGCCTACGGCATCATCAAGCAGACCGGCGGCTTCATCTTCGCCGACAGTCCGCCGGGCCGCGGCGCGGTCTTCACGATCCATCTGCCGCGTCATTCGGGGGCCGAAGAGGCCGCGTCCTCCGGCGGCCCCGCCGAGGGCCGCATCGCGCTGTCGGCCGAGGATGCGTCGATGGAGGACCTGCGCGCCCTGCCGTCCCCCGACGCCCCGTCCCCCGACGCCCCGTCTCCCGACGGCCCGTTCTCCGACGCCCGCTCGCCGGCCGACGCGGCCGCCCCCGTGGTCGTCGATGCGCCCGCCGACCCGCCGCGCCGCAACCTCGCCCCCGCGCCGGCCGCCGAGGCGCCGACCCGCCCGGCGCCTCCGCGCGAGGCGGCGCAGGAGCCCGGGGCCTCGCCCGGCGTCGTTCTGCTGGTGGAGGACGAGACGCCGGTGCGCTCCTTCGCCGCGCGCGCCCTGGGTCTGCGCGGCTGGGAGGTGATCGAGGCCGAAAGCGCCGAGGCCGCGCTGGAGCACATGGGCGATCCGGATCTGGTGATCGACGCGGTGGTCTCCGACGTGGTGATGCCCGGCATGGACGGCCCGAGCTGGGTGCGCCTCGCGCGCGAATCCCGCCCCGCGCTGGCCGTCGTCTTCGTGTCCGGCTACGCCGAGGACGTCTTTCGCCGGCACCTGGGCGACCTCGGCCATTTCGAGTTTCTGCCCAAGCCCTACACCCTCGGCGCGCTCGATTCCGCCATCCGAGCCGCCCGCGACGCGGCCCCCCCGGCCGAGCCGGCGGTCGCGCGGCCCGCGCCCGAAGCCGACGCCTCGGCCCAGGCCCTGCCCGCGACGACGTCCTGACGGCATCGACGGCGCCGGCTCGCGCC
>JBCBYE010000843.1:0-1640 GCA_039816075.1 Pseudomonadota bacterium
CCTTTCGGGCATCAAATCACACCCGCTCAATAATTTTGTCGCCGAACAGGCCCTGCGGACGGAACACCAGGAACACCAGCGCCAGCATGTAGGCGAACCAGTTCTCGGTCGCGCCGCCGATGAGGGGGCCGACGTAGAACTCGAACAGCTTCTCGCCCACGCCGATGATCAGCCCGCCCACGATGGCGCCGGGGATCGAGGTGAAGCCGCCCAGCAGCAGCACCGGCAGCGCCTTGAGCGCGATCAGCGACAGCGAGAACTGCACGCCGGACTTGGACCCCCACATGATGCCCGCCACCAGCGCCACGAAGCCGGCGATGGCCCAGGTCATCACCCAGATGGTGCGCAGCGAGATGCCGACCGACAGCGCCGCCTGGTGGTCGTCCGCCACCGCGCGCAGGGCCCGGCCGGCCTTGGTGTACTGGCTGAACGCCGACAGCGCCGCCACCAGAACGATGGCCACGACCGCCGCCCAGACGTCCAGCACGTCGATGTACATGCCGAAATAGTCCGACCCTTCGGCCGCCCAGTTGATCGAAAGATCCTCCAGCCAGAACGATCCGCCCTGCGGCAGGCCCACGTCCATCTTCTTGATGTCCGAGCCCCACATCAGGTCGCCGAAGCCTTCCATGAAGTAGCCGAGGCCGATGGTCGCCATGAACAGGATGATCGGCTCCTGATTGACCAGGTGCTTGAGGATGAGACGCTCCACCAGCACGGCGAAGCCCAGCATGACGCCCAGCGCGAAGATCGTCGCCAGCAGCGCCGGCAGGTGCCAGCCGAAATGGTGGATCTCGGTGCCGAAGATGGCGTTGATGAGGTGGCTGAACGGGATCTGCCCGTCCTGGAACCCGACCAGCGTCAGCGCCGCGAACAGCGCCATGATGCCCTGCGCGTAGTTGAACACGCCCGAGGCCTTGAAGATCAGCACGAAGCCGAGCGCCACGAGGCTGTAAAGCACCCCGGCCATCAGCCCGTTCAGGATCACTTCGAGCGCGTAGAGAAGTTCGACGGGCATCAGTAGCGCACCTCCAAGGATCGCCGCGCTCGATTGCTGAACCTCGAGCGGGACATCTCTGCGATGGCGAGCGAACGGTCGACGTCCGCCCAGCCCAGATGGGTGTAGATGAACACGCCGTCCTGCGCCGGCGCGAAGAAGTTGAAGTCGCGGCTTGAGGGCCCCGCGTCGCCCGACAGCTCGCGGTCCGTCGCCTTGCGGCGATCATACCAAACCGCCGTCGCCGCCGAGAAATCCTCGTCCGTCACGTCGAACGCGACGACGAGGCAGTTCCGCGTCCTGTCGTCGGCGAAGTCCACGACGGCGACCCCGGCCTCGTTCAACGGCCACGCCTTGCCGCCGGGCGGCACGAAGCGGCCGAGCCTTGCGGCGGCTTCGTCCGACGACGGCGCGCCCAGCGTCGTCTCGATGGCGACGTCCTCCAACACCAGCGGCCCGCAAACGTGGTCGAGCGCTCGCAGCATCGTCGTCGCGCTCGCCGCCGCATGCCCGGCCGAAAGGGTCGCCATCATCAGCACGGCCAAGCCCTTAGTCATGCGAAACGCCGAGATAGGCGTCGACTACGGCAAAAAGATCGGCGACGGCGTTCCCGACGAAGTGCGCGCCGACCAGGCCGTCATCG
>JBCBYE010000237.1:0-6513 GCA_039816075.1 Pseudomonadota bacterium
CGTCGCGGACCTGCCGCGCTACGACGAGGCGGACGCCCGCCTGTGGCGCGCGCGCCGCCGCATCTGCCTCGCGCGGGCCACCACGCCGGCCGGCCTCGCCTGCCAGCTTCGCGTCGGGCTGGATATGTTCTCCGAGCGGCCGGCGCGGCGGCCGGCCGAGCTGCGGCCGGGCAGGGCCTTCCGGTTCGAGCGGTGGGCCGAGGATCTGGACGATCACCTCTACGCCAACATGATCGCCGGCGCCGAGGCTTTGGCGGGGGGCGCGTCATGACCTGGACCCGCCGCGCCGCCCTCGGCGCGCTGGCCGCGCAGCCGGCGACGATCGCGCCCGCCGCCTTCGCCGAGCCCGCGCCGCACCTGGTGGCGGTGGCGCCGCCGCCGGCCCCGCCCGAAGACCCTGCCGTCGCGGCCTTCCGCACGTGGAGCGCCGCGGTGGAGCGCCTGACCGGACAAAGCGACGGGGCGGACCTGCGGCCGGCAGGCGAGTACGAGCGCCTCTGCGCCGTGGAATGGGCCGCGCTCGGCGATCTCTGCGACACGCGGGCGACGACGGCCGAGGGGCTGCGCTGCCAGCTTCTGGCCGCGCTGCACGTCTTCGAGCTGGGTGATCACCGCGTGACGCTTCCGGCGCCGGAAAACCTGGTTTCGACGTGGGCGGACCGGATGGACGCGCGCCTGTTCGCTTCGATCCTCTCGGGTGTGCAGCGCATCGCGAGCGCCTGACCTGAACCGCCAGAGTGCGAAGTTCTAGTGAACCCAAATAGGTTCATTGACGTGATCTCAGGATTGTTCCTATACTCACCTGAGTTCGATATGGAGGCTTCAAATGCGTCGAGCCGGACTTTGCCACTGTGCTGGGATCAAACCTAACAGGTTTACGACGATGCGGGAGCGAGGCCAGCTCCCGTTCGCGGCGGACGCCGGCACCGCTGGATCTCATCAGTACTTCGATCTGAGCGACGCGCTGAAACTCCGCCTGATGCTGGACCTAATGGACGAAGGCGGCGTTTCGGCCGATCTCGCATCGTTCATCGTGCGCGGTGCGAGACCCCAGCTTCACGAATATGGCCATCCTCTTTCGCGCCCAAGCGATGACAGCCCGGAGCTGTTTCTCGGCGCTGCTCTTGTTCGACCGAAGACGCGAACCAGCCTCTTCGAAGAACCCGGCGTCGGATTTGCGGTGGAGGACGACGAAGAGCCGTTGACCTCCCAAGTCTCCGTTGCTGGTGATCTTCGGACGGTCGCCGATGTGCTCTCCGACTCGATCAGCGACGATGAGGAGATCCTCCGCCTCGTTCTAGCCAACGTGACGCGCGCGGCGCGGTACGTCCGCGACCGCGCTCGCGGGTTAGGCCTCCCCGAGGCGGATCAGTTGGTCGATCCATGGGCCGAGACGTGACCGAGCTGCGGCTGGAAGGCTTCGTGGGGGATGACTTCTCCCACGCGACGCTCGACCCCTACCTGAGCGAGAACGCCGGCGAGCCGGTCCGCCTCATCGTCAACAGCGGCGGCGGTTTTGCGCATGAGGGCGCCGCCATGGCCGCGTCGATCCGGCGCCACGGCCAAGTCGTGGCCGAGGTCCGCGGCATCGCGGCGTCGGCCGCCTCCTTGCTCGTCGTCGCGGCTCAGACGGTCGAGATGGACCGGGCCGCTGTGATGATGATCCACGAGCCCGCCGGCTTCACGATGGGCCCGGCCGATGCGCATCGGAAGACGGCCGAGGATCTGGATCGCCTCTCCGCGGTGTATGCCGCCGACTATGCCGCCGCCAGCGGCCAGTCGGCCGCCCGCGTCGCCGCCTGGATGAAGGACGAGACGTGGTTCTCGGCCGACGACGCCGTGGCGCTCGGTTTCGCCGATCGCGTCAGCGAAGGCCCGGCCCCCGAGCCGGTCGCCCGCTTCGACTACACGCAGTTCCGGCGCGCGCCGGCGGAGCTGGTGACCCTCGCCCGGGCCAAAGGCTGGGCGACCGCCAAGGAGCCTGAAGGAGGCCGAGCAGCATGAACAAGCGCATTAAACACCCGCCAGCGCGCACGCTGGCGCAGTGCCGAATGGAGGCCGAGAAACAGGGCCTTCCGCCGGAGCTGGGCGACCTGGTGGCGGAAGCTTACGAGAAAACCGAAGAAGCCTTGGAGGCGCTGCGCAAGGTAGCGGAGCTCGCCGGCGGTGATGAGCCCACGGCGCGCGCACTTTTGGCGAGCGGACACTCCAACGATCGTATCTCTGAAGCCGCGCAGCGTGTTCGCGAGGCCAAGCCGCTGCTGCAGCATGCTGGCAGGAGCCTGCCTGAAGCAGAGAGGGCGGAGATGCTCATGCGCGTCGCGCGGGATTTGATGCCCGTGAACGAGGTTCAGGCGATGATGCTCAATGCGCTCGTGGACCAAGACGAGAGAAATCCGACATACGCAATTCGCCCGACGGAAGGTGTGAATGGCGTCGGCCGCTCGTGGGATCATGGGGAGGGTCTTCGAGAGCGCATGGTCGCCGGACTGCTCACTCGGATGTCAGGCGGGCGCAGGGATCCCGAAAGCGGCCGTGACTACGCTGGCGCGAGCTTCGCCGAGCTGGCCGCCGAATGCGTTCGCGCCAACGGCGGTCGGCCGCCGATGTTCGGTCGCGGCGAAGATGTCGTCCGAATGGCACTGCAGACGACGAGCGACTTTGCCCTGGTTCTGAGCGGCGCTGTGAACGCGCAACTTCGCGAAGGCTACCAAGCGCAGATGTCGCCGCTTTTCGCGGTCGCCACCGAAATGCCGGCAAGCGATTTTCGCGAGCGAAACGCAGTTCGCGTGTCGGCTTCCGCGGAGTTGGAGAGGGTCAACCAAGCGGGCGAGGTCACCCGAGCCAACGTTCTTGAAGACGGCGAGAAGGGGCCCACGGTCGAGACCTTCGCCAAGACTTTTGCGCTTTCCCGTCAAGTTCTTGTGAACGACGATCTGCAGGCGTTCATCAGCATTCCAAGGCAGATGGCCCAAGGAGCCGCAACGACGACCCGAAAGATCATGGTTCGGTTGCTTGAGGCCAATTCAGGAGCAGGGCCTTTGATGCGCGATGGCAGCGCGCTGTTCGATGCGGCTCATGACAACATGGCGGACGTGGCCAGCGTGCCTTCAGTTGCGAGCCTGGGCAGCGGTCAGGTCGCCATGCGAAGGCAGAAAGGTTTGCATGGTGAAGTGTTGGGATGGGGGCCCAGGTTCATTGTGGTGCCCCCTGAGTTGGAAACGACCGCCAACAAGCTGGTAGCAGAGATCACGCCGAACACCACCGACGCCGCGAACCCGTTTTCGGGCGACCTCGAGGTCGTTGTCGAGGCCGGTCTATCCGACACGCAGCGCTGGTATCTGGCGGCCGATCCGGCTCTCGCTGACGGTCTGGTCTACGCCTTCCTCGACGGCAACGACGGGCCCGTCGTCGATACTCGTGATGGATGGGAGATCCTCGGTATGGAGCTTCGTGTCATGCTCGATTTCGGAGCGGCCTTTATCGACTATCGATCCTGGTACACGAACGCTGGGCAGTGATCGCGTTCGGCCCCGCTGCGGCGGGGCCGGCGCCCTTTCTTGGGGGCCATGAGATGCAGCCAGACCGTTTCGTCCACCTCGCGATCCTTGATGATCTCGACGCCGGCCTACCGGTCCGTCACGGGGAAGCCGCCGCGCTCGCGGCTATCTTTGCGCCGCAGGCTGTCGCGGCCGCGAGCGGCATGTGGATCGGTCTGCGGCATTGGGTGTCCGTCGATCGCCACGAGACCGGCGAGCTGCAGGTTGAGTTCTACGAAGGCGAAGACGATCCACGATCCGTGCCCGATGGCGTCTACTCCGAGCGCTACGCGGCGCAATGGTTGGGCCTTCTGAAGCCATGCTTGGCCGCGGCTGCGGCTGAAGCGCACCCGCAATGAACAGCGGCCCACTGCCTTGGACACCCTGTGGTGCGGTGCGGCGCGACCACGCGGCAAAGTTCTGCGGTCTGAGCGCCACCACTTTCGACGCGATGGTGCGCGATGGCGTTCTCCCGCAGCCACGGCTGCTGGGCGAGCGGATCAAGGTGTGGCTGATCGCGGACCTCGAAGCCGCGCTGGCGTCCCTGCCGCCCGCCGGCGGCGATTCGGAGGGGAATACGTGCGACGCGGCGTTCGGCATCAGGTGAAGCTCAAGCACCTGAGCCAGTCAGGTCGCTTCGCGAGCGGGAACCCGCGCTACTACTACCGTCCCAAGGGACGGCGGGGCATTCCTTTGCCCGACGCGGCGATTGATGATCCGGCCTTCCTCGCGGCCTATGCCGAGGCCGCAGGCGTCACGCCGCGCCGGCCGATCCGCACCGGCACGCTCGCCGCCGCCATCGTCGCCCACAAGGCATCCGACCGTTTCCTCGCCCTCGCCGCCGCCACGCGGGCGCAGCGCGGGCGCATCCTCGATCGCGTCTCCGAGAGTTTCGGCCACGGCCTGTTCAAGGATCTGGCGGAGCGGCACGTCCGCAAGCATCTGGACGCCTTCGCCGGGCACGTCGCCAACAACCGCCTCAAGGCATGGCGCGGCTTCCTCGCATGGGCGGTGGAGGCTCGCCTGATCGACGACGATCCGTCGGAGGGCATCCGAAAACGACGCACCCCGAGGAGCGATGGACACGTCCCATGGAGCGCCGAAGACGTCGACGTCTTCCGTGAACGCTGGCCCCTCGAAACCCCTCAGCGCCTCGCGTTGGAGCTGCTGCACTGGACCGGAGCCCGTGTCTCCGACGCCGTGCGCCTCGGAGAGCGCAACGTCGATTCGGAGGGTTTCCTCGCCTTCACGCAGACGAAGACGGGCGGGCCGGCCTACGTCCCGTTCCGCCGCTCGCTGCCGCCCTTCGCTGCGGAGACGCAGGCGGACCTGGACGCGCTCCACGCCGCCCTCGCGGTCCGTCCCGTGCGGCACGTGATCTTCATCACCACGCAGGCCGGCGCGGCCCGATCCGTCAAAGCCGTGTCCGGCTGGTTCGCCGCCGCCGCTCGCGCTGCCGGGCTGACGGACCGCACCGCTCACGGGCTGCGAAAGACGCGCGCTCTGGCGCTGGTCTACTCGGGCGCCATCCCCCAGCAGGTGGGGGCTTGGACGGGGCACGAGAGCCTCAAAGAGATCGAGCGATACACGCGCGGTTACGACCGTCGCCGCGTGCTCTCAGGAGACGGAACAGGAACGAAAAGTTCCAACTTTCCGGATCAAGTTCCAAATCGGGCCGAAAAATGAAGGCATGGCAAATGGTTGGCAAACCGTTGGCGACCCCGGCAGGACTCGAACCTGCAGCCGTCGGATTAGAAGTCCGGTGCTCTATCCAGTTGAGCTACGGGGCCGGCGCGGCGATCTAGCCGCGCCGGCCCCGGCCGGTCAACGCCGCGGCGCCGTCTCCGCCCAGGGGGACCGGGCCCGCGGCCGCCGCTCAGTTCGGCGCGCGGAACAGCGCCCCCGTCGCCGCCAGCATCTGCGGCGCCCCCGTCACCGACGCCCCGTCGATGCGAAGCGCCCGACCGTCGAGGGTCAGCCGCGGCCCCGCCGCGCTCGGCGGTTCGGCGCAGCGATACCAGTCGGGCCGCGCCTGATCCGACGGCGCCGGCCCCGACCGCCCCGTCCGAACCGGCGGCGAGGCGCCGTCGCCGATCACCCGGTAGCGCAGGAAATGCAGCAGCGTGCCGCCCGTCGACGCGTCCAGCGGCGTCACCGCGTCGCCCGCGACCCGGCCCGGCGTCAGCGCCAGGCGCATCGCGATCTCGTCGCCGTCGCCGAAGCACAGGTTGACCTGCACGCCGTGAAACACCCGCGGTCCGGGAAAGCCCATGTCGCTCAGCAGCCGCGATGCGGGCACGGCGGATTGCGCCGCGCCCGTGCGGATCTCGTAGACCTCCACATCGCCCAGCGCCGCGCCGCGCGTCCCTTTGGAGAGCGCCCGGAACGCCATGCCGGCGCCGTAGCGCGCGAACCCGTCGGGGCTCAGCGCCAGGGCGTAGCTCGTCATGCCCGGTTTCGGCCGCCCCATGGAACGGCTGACCGACGCCCGGCTCAGATCCCTCGCCTCCAGCACCAGCCCGCGCAGCTGCGGCCCGCCGGCAGGGCGGGACGGCGAGAACGCCAGCACCACGCCCCCGCCGAGCGCGTCGCCCACCGTCTGGATCGGCGCGGGCGAACAGGCGACGATCAGCGCCGCGGCGGCCGGCGCCAACGCGCCGCGGCGGAGCCGGCGCAGCGGCAGGCGCGACGACCGGCGCGACGACGCGCGGCACGCGGCCGCGCGGAACGCCGCGCGGCACGCGGCCTCGAGGAACGCCGCGCGGCACGCGGCCGCGCGGAACGCCGCGCGGCGTAGGGCGGGGGGACGGATCATCGGCAACGCTCCTTCATGTCGATGCGCAAACCCTTGACCTCGCTGCGTGATCGCAGCGTCAACGCCGCCGCGCCCGCGTCCGCCCCTTCCCTCCGCCGCGCGCCGCCGCTATGACCCGCGCGCCCGATGGCCAGGAGCCTGCCCATGTCCGACCCCGAC
>JBCBYE010000339.1:0-5288 GCA_039816075.1 Pseudomonadota bacterium
CACGGTCTACTACGCCCGCTACGGCGTGATGCCCCCGTGGAACGAGCGTCTGGGCGATGCCGGGGTCAAGCAGGTCGCGCTCTACGTCCATTCGCTGGGCGGGGGCGAGGCGACCTCGGACGAGTGATCCCGGGGCCGCCGCGCGGCCCCTGCGACGAAACGCCGGCCCCCGACGCAGCCGCGACGGGGGCCGTTTCGCATTCCGAAGGCCCCCTTGCGGCGCGAAGGTTGATCTCGGTCAACGAATGCCATGGCGGCCGGCGCCAGACTGCGCTCAACCTTTGAAATCCATGTCGGACCCTTCGCGATGCCCGTCCCGCAGCTCGATCCCAAACCCGCCGATCAACCCCTTTACGCGTCGCGGGAGCCGATCTTTCCCCGCCGCGTCGCGGGGACCTTCCGCAGCCTCAAATGGTGGATCATGGGGGTGACCCTGGGCATCTACTACCTGACGCCCTGGATCCGCTGGGACCGCGGCCCGCACATGCCCGATCAGGCCGTGCTGGTGGACCTGGCGAACCGCCGGTTCTTCTTCTTCTGGATCGAGATCTGGCCGCAGCAATTCCACTACGTCGCCGGCCTGCTGATCATGGCGGGCCTGGGCCTATTCCTCTTCACCTCCGCCCTCGGGCGCGTCTGGTGCGGCTACGCCTGCCCCCAGACCGTGTGGACCGATCTGTTCATGGCGGTGGAGCGCTGGATCGAGGGCGACCGCAACGCCCGCATCAAGCTCTACCATGCGCCATGGAGCCGCGAGAAGCTGACCAAGCGCGCCAAGAAATGGGGGGCCTACTTTCTGATCGGCCTGGCCACCGGCGGCGCCTGGATCTTCTACTTCGCCGATGCGCCGACGCTGCTCGTCGACCTGATCACGGGGCAGGCGCATGTGATCGCCTACACCTCGATGCTCGTCCTCACGGCGACCACGTTCCTCTTCGGCGGCTTCGCGCGCGAGCAGATCTGCATCTACGCCTGCCCCTGGCCGCGCATCCAGGCCGCGATGATGGACGACAAGACCATCACCGTCGGCTACCGCCACTGGCGGGGAGAGCCGCGGGGCAAGCATCGCAAG
This sequence comes from Pseudomonadota bacterium, assembly GCA_039816075.1. Lineage (GTDB taxonomy): Bacteria > Pseudomonadota > Alphaproteobacteria > Rhodobacterales > Rhodobacteraceae > Albimonas. The sequence continues at coordinate 1,073 of JBCBYE010000339.1, forward strand.
CGCGAGGGCGCCGAACAGCTCGGCGATTGCGTGGACTGCAACGCCTGCGTCGCGGTCTGTCCCACGGGCATCGACATCCGCGACGGTCAGCAGCTGGCCTGCATCACCTGCGCGCTGTGCATCGACGCCTGCGACGAGGTGATGGCCAAGGTCGGCAGCCCGCGCGGCCTGATCGACTACGTCACCTTGCAGGACGAGGCGGTGGAGACCGAGGGCGCCGCGCCCATCCCCCTGTGGCGACGCATCCTGCGCCTGCGCACGGTGGTCTACTTCGCGCTCTGGTCCGCCATCGGCGTCGCCATCGTGGTCTCGCTCTTCATGCGCGATTCGATCGATCTGAGCGTCGCGCGCGATCGCAATCCCACCTACGTGGTCCTGTCGGACGGAGCGATCCGCAACGGCTACACGATCAAGGTCGCGAACCAGAACAACGAGCCGCGGAGCTTCGTGCTTTCCTTCCGCTCCGACCATCCCGTCGAGGCGAATCTTCAGGGGCTGGAATGGCTGGAGTTCGAGGTGCCGGCCGACAAGGTGCGCTCGCTGCGCCTGTTCCTGACCACGCTGCCCTTCGCCCGCGACCGCGAACGCGCGCCCGTGGAGATCTGGATCGAGGATCAGACCACGCGCGAGCGCGTCGCCGAAGAGACCGTCTTTCTCGGACCCGACCCGGAGGCCATCGGACCATGACCCGATCTTCCCCTTCCGACGCCTCGCCGCAGGGCGGACGGCCCCTGACCGGCCGCAAGGTTCTGATCATCGCGCTCTGCGCCTTCGGCGTGGTGATCGCGGCGAACGCCACCATGGCGACCTTCGCGATCTCCGGCTTTCCAGGTCTGGTGACCAAGAACCCCTACGTGGACGGCCAGCATTTCCAGGCGGAGAACGCTGCCGAAAGGGCGCTTGGCTGGCAGGTCTCCGCCGAATGGGACGCGGCGGCGCAGCGCCTTGCCGTGCACGTGGTCGATGCGGCCGGGCGCCCCGCGCGCGGCCTGCAGGTCTCGGCCCTCGTGGGTCGACCCGCCACGGATGCGGAGGATCGCGCCGTCGCGTTCGCGCCGCGCGGCGACGGGGCCTATGACGCCCCCGCCGCGCTGGGGCAGGGCGCCTGGCGGGTCGAGGTGACGGCCGTCCGTCCCGCGGACGGCGCCCGCTACGTCATCGCCGACAAGATCCGCGTGCCGGCCAAACCATGAGCCCGCGCGATCTCACTGCGGACGACCCGGCGCCCGAGGCCCCCGCCGGCGGCGGCTGCTGCCCCTCCGGCCCGGCGGCCGCCTCTGCCGCCGCCGCGGGGCTCGACCGCTTCGTCCGCAACGCCGACGGCGGGCTGAAGCGGCTGGAGCTGCTGGCCCCCGCCATCCATTGCGGCGCCTGCATGCGGCGCATCGAGGACGGTCTGGGCCAGGCGCCCGGCATCCGCTCGGCCCGCGTGAACCTGTCGCTGCGCCGCGTCGCCGTCACCTACGATCCGGCGGCGCAGGACCCGCAGGGCCTTGTCGCCGCGCTGGCGACCCTGGGCTTTCCCGCGCGCCCCTTCGACGCCGAGGCGATGCGCGATCTGGAGCGCGACGGCGAGGGTCGCGACCTGCTCGCCCGCCTCGCCGTCGCCGGCTTCGCCGCCATGAACGTCATGCTGCTCAGCGTCTCCGTCTGGGCGGGGGCGGAGGCGGCGACGCGCGATCTGCTGCACTGGGTCTCGGCCCTCATCGCTCTGCCGGCCGCCGCCTTCGCGGGCGTGCCGTTCTTCCGCTCCGCCCTCACGGCGCTGCGGGCGCGGCGCGTGAACATGGACGTGCCGATCAGCCTGGCGATCCTGCTGGCTGGCGGGGCGAGCGTCTACGAGACCGCCATGTCCGGCGACCATGCCTATTTCGACGCCGCCGTCACGCTGTGCTTCTTCCTCCTGATCGGCCGCTACCTCGACCATCGCACCCGCCGCTCCGCCCGCGTGGCGGCGGCGGAGCTGGGGGGGCTGCAGGCCCATTCCGCCACGCTGATCGACGCGGACGGCGCCCGCAGCGTCGTGGCGGTGGAGGATCTGCGCCCCGGCGACCGGGTGGAGGTCGCCGCCGGCGAACGCGCGCCCGTGGACGGCCAGGTGACGGAGGGGCGGTCGGAGCTCGATCGGTCCATGATCACCGGCGAGAGCGCGCCGGAGCCGGCCGCGCCCGGCGATGCCGTGCATGCCGGGGTCCTGAACCTCTCCGGCCCCCTGACGGTGCAGGCGACGGCCACCGGCGACGACACGGTGCTCGCCGGCATCGCCCGCATGATCGAGGCGGCGGAGGCGGCCAAATCCCGCTACGCCGACTGGGCCGCGCGGGCCGCGCAGCTTTACGTGCCGCTGGTGCATACGGCGGCGCTGGTCACGCTGATCGGCTGGCTCGCCGCGGGCGCCGGCATGCGCGAATCGCTGCTGACCGCCATCGCCGTCCTCATCATAACCTGCCCTTGCGCTCTCGCCCTCGCCGCGCCCGCTGTGCACGCGGCGGCCAGCGGCCGGCTCTTCCGCCTCGGCGTCTTCCTCAAGGACGGCGCCGCGCTCGAAAAACTGGCCGGCGTGGACACCGTGGTCTTCGACAAGACCGGCACCCTGACGACGGGAGAGCCGAGCCTCGTCTCCGCCCCTCAGGACGGCGTCGCCTGGGCCGCCGCGCGCGCGCTGGCGCAGCGCAGCCGGCACCCCTGGTCGCGCGCCGTGGCCCGGGCGGCCGAGGCGCGGGACATCGCGGCAGCTTCCGCGCAGGATGTGGCGGAGGTTCCCGGCTGCGGGGTCGAGGGCCGCATCGACGGCCGCCGGGCACGCCTGGGCCGCGCCGACTGGTGCGGCGTGGCGCGCCCCGACGGGCTCGAGGGCGACAGCGCCGTCTGGCTGCGCCTCGGCGACGCGCCTCCGGTGCACTTCGGCTTCGCCGATCCGCTCAAGCCCGACGCCGCCGCCACCGTCGCCGCCTTCAAAGCCCGCGGGCTGGAGGTGCGCCTGCTGTCCGGCGATGCGCCTGCCGCCGTGGCCCGCGCGGCGGCCGAGGCGGGCATCGAAACCTGGACCGCCCGCGCCACGCCCGAGGGCAAGGTCGCCGCGCTGCAGGCCCTCGCCGGCGAAGGGCGCGCGGTGCTGATGATCGGCGACGGCATCAACGACGCGCCGGCGCTGGCCGCGGCCGCTGCCTCCATCTCTCCGGCCGAGGCGGCGGACGTCTCGCGCGCCTCCGCCGGCATGGTGCTGGCCGGCGCGCATCTGCGCCCGGCGGTGCAGGCGCTGGACGTGGCCCGCGCGGCCCGGTCCAGGGCCATGGAGAATTTCGCCTTCGCCGCGCTCTACAACGCCTGCGCGGTGCCGGCGGCGGCGTTCGGCTTCGTCACGCCGCTGGCGGCGGCGCTGGCCATGTCGGGGTCGTCCATCGTCGTGACGCTCAACGCTCTGCGGGTTCGCGGCGCCGGCCGGGGGGATGCATGACCATCCTGATGATCACCATTCCCGTCTCCATCCTGCTGGGCGGGGTGGGGCTGGCGGCATTCCTGTGGGCCGTGCGCAGCGGGCAGTACCGCGATCTGGATGGGGACGCGGCGCGCATCCTGTTTTCGAACGACGACGCCCCGCCCTCCGAAGACGACGGGGACGCGCCGCGGCGCGAAGGGGGCCGTGAGGCCCCCCGCGCGCATCTCACATCGGAATCAGGACCAGATCGTCCTCGACGGTGATCTGACCTGCGGCGCCCTCCACCGTCACCGTGGTCTCGGCGAAGGTGACGACCGCATCGCCGTTCACGTCCTCCACCGTCGCCACGGCGTCGCCGGTGAACTGCAGCACCTCGCCCTCGCGCCAATCGGTGATCACGTCCGATCCGTCGGCGCCGTCGAACTCGAACCGGTCCACGCCGCCGCCGCCGGTCAGCCGGTCGTTGGCGTCGCCGCCGTTCAGCACGTCGCGCCCGCCGCCGCCCTCAAGCCGGTCGTTGCCGCCGTCGCCGTTCAGCTGATCGTTGCCGGCCCCGCCGAACAGTCGGTCGCCCTTGGCGCCGCCGTTCAACTCTTCGCGGCCCTTGCCGCCGAAGAGCTGGTCCTTGCCGCCGCCGCCCGACAGCGTGTTGTCGCCGTCGTTGCCGTAGATCTTCTGGATGCCGCCGGCGCCGCCGAGGTCCACGTCGCCGGTTCCCAGCGCGTGCATCTCCTTGAAGCTGCCCGAGGTCACGGTCACGTCGCCCGTGGTCTTGAG
>JBCBYE010000201.1:0-7119 GCA_039816075.1 Pseudomonadota bacterium
CCTCGGCGATGCGCGCCACGCGGCGGCCCGAGGCGAGCCAGTGCAGCGCCTCGGCCTGTCGCGGGGTGAGCGCCGGCGCCGGTTCGTCCGCGCCGTCCTCATCGGCATGCAGCGTGCGGATGCGGTCATGCAGGGCCACCGCCAGCAGACGCAGCCGCGGCGCCGCCTCGCGCTTCCAGACCTCGAAGCCCAGCGATCCGGTATCGGCGAGCAGGTTCACGCCCCAATCCGCCGGGCCGGGCCTGAGGCGCAGCGGCAGGAACAGCGAGGCGTCGACGCGCAGGCTGCACTCCAGCTCTTCGAACATGTCGCGCGCGGCGCCCGGCCGCGAGCCATAGCGGGACAGGGCCGGCAGAGTGTCGACCACCATCGGTCCAGCGCGCACCGTGGGTTCGAAGGCCGGGTCCAGCTCGGCGAAGCCGGCCGTCGCGTAGTATCGCATCCAATCCGGCGACACGGTCGAGACGGAGCGGGACAGCTGCCCGGGCCCGAGCGCACGCCACGAGGCGAAGCGGACCGAATCCGCCTCGGCCGTTTTCGCCGCCACGGCGAGCGCCTCGCGCGCGTCGCGTGCGTCGGCGAGCGCCTCGAAGGCGTCCATGAAGACTGCAGACGACATGTCGGTCCCCGTCCGCCCCCCTGCGGAAACCCACAGCTATCCGGATCGGTGGCGCAGCGCCACCCTCCGCGCGCAACGACAGGGCGGCCCGCATCCCGCAGGCGCCGCCGAACCAGAGGGCCTTCGCCTATGACATTCGACTTCCCCAAGCTCGCCCTGCTCGACCCCGTGGGTCCGTTGGACCCGGCGGATCTGGCGGCCGAGTTCGGCCTCGACTTCGATCCCGACGCGACGCTGTCCTTCGACCCCGACGCGATCGTCGATCTGTCCGACAGCTTCGTGTTCGAGGCGCCAACGGCCTCGACCGGGCCGAGCGCGCTCGGCTTCGCCGCCGCCGGGGCGGGCTTCGCCTCGGCCGGGTTCTCCGGCTCCGCCTCGGGCTCGGGCGTCAGCTCGATCTCGGGCTCGGCGTCGTCCTACGTGGCGCCGGACGGGTCATCCTTCGCCTCGGTCTCCGGATCGGCCTCGTCGGGCAGTCAGACGGTTTCGGTGGTCGAGACGGCGTCGTTCCCGTCGGTCGAGGCGCCGGCGCCCGCGCCGCTGATCGACGCCGACGCGTTCACCGATTTCGGCTTCGCCCCCGCGGACCCGGCGCAGGCCGCGCCGTTCTTACCCCTCGACCTCGGCGCGTTCCTGCCGGTCGACGCCATCGACCTCGGCCCGTTCGTCGAGTTGTCCTTCGACTGGGGCGTTTGACCCCCGGACCGGCGGTCGAAAGCCTCGGCCGCCGGACCTAAAAAAGGCGCGCCCCGGAGGGCGCGCCTTGCAGTGCGGTCGGTCGGTCGCGGTGCGCGTCAGGCGTCGGCACGCCGGGCGAAGCGGCGGACGCCGAAGGCCAGGCCGAAGGCGCTGATCACGCCGAGGATCGCGGGAGGAACCGGGATCACCGTGGCGGTGAGCGAGTCGATCAGAATGCCGCGGTTGCCCGATGCAGCCGGCGACGTGCCCCGGATCTCGAAATAAGTGGTGTCGAGGGGCGCGAGCAGCGAGGTGAAGTCGAAGCTCACCGGCGCGGTGCTGCTGCCCAGGATGGTGAAGTCGTCCAGAACCGAGCCGTCGACGATCAGCTGGAACGTCTCGTCCTGCTCCTGATTCTCGAACACCACCGCAGCCGTCGACACGATCTTCTGCGGAGCGAAGTCGAAGCGAAGACGTTCTCCGCCAGCCAAGCGATTGTTCTCGGGGCTCGTTTCGACGCCGATGCCGTTGCCGTTCTGCGAGATGTCGCCCACGGACCCGGTCGCGCCCGGAGCCGCCGGGTTGAACGCCGATACGAGCACCGAAAGGCCGCTGCTTCCGTCGGTGAAGACCTCGGTGGCGCCGAGGCTCTGGTTCGGTCCCGTGAAGTCGAATGAGCCCGTCGTCACCGCCGAAGCGGGAGAGGCCAGCGCGAAGGCCAGGACGAGCCCGGCGAATGCGGTCGAGACTTTCATGTCGTTTCCCCAGCTTGCGCAAAAAAACCGCGCATGAACGAATACCTAACGACAAGTTAACTCATTCAGGCCCGATTCGCAAAGCGCCTCGACGCCGCTTCGCGGGCGCGCTCGTCACCCCCGCCGACGCCGCCGCCGGCGGCCGTCGCCCTCGCCGGCCGCGGCCTCGCCCTCGGCGGCCGGGGGCTTGTTGGCGCGGATCCAGGCGGCGCCGTGATCGTCGTGGTTCATCAGCAGGTTGGCGGCGCGGATCGCCTCCATCTCCTGCGGGCGCACGGGGTTCATGATGGCGCTGGTCATGCCGGCGCCGATGGCCATGGGCAGGAACGCGGCGTTGATCCCGTGCCGGTTGGGCAGGCCGAAGCTGACGTTGGAGGCGCCGCAGGTGGTGTTCACCCCCAGCTCCTCGCGCAGGCGGCGCACCAGCGCGAAGACCTGCTGACCCGCCGTCGCCATGGCGCCGATGGGCATCACCAGCGGGTCCACCACGATGTCATGGGCGGGCACGCCGAAATCCGCCGCCCGCTGCACGATCTTCTTGGCCACGGCGAAGCGCACGTCGGGATCCTCGGAGATTCCGGTTTCGTCGTTGGAGATCGCCACCACCGGCACGTCGTGCTTCTTGACCAGGGGCAGCACCACCTCCAGCCGCTCCTCCTCGCCCGTCACGGAGTTCAGGAGCGGGCGACCCTCCGCCGCCTGCAGCCCCTTCTCCAGCGCGCCGGGGACGGAGCTGTCGATGCACAAAGGCACGTCCACCAGCGCCTGCACCCGCGTCACCAGCTCGTGCATCAGGTCCGGCTCGACGAAGTTGTTGTCCGCGTAGCGCGGATCTTCGGCCATCTTGTTGGAAAACACCGCGCCCGAATTGATGTCGAGCACCATCGACCCGCAGGCCACCTGCTCCAGCGCGTCCTTCTCGACGGTGGAAAAGTCGCCCGCCTCCAGCTCCGCCGACAGCTTCTTGCGGCCCGAGGGATTGATCCGCTCTCCGATCACGCAGAACGGCTCGTCGAAACCGATCACGACGGTCTTGGATTTGCTCTCGAGCACGGTGCGGGTCATGAAACGGGTCCTCGGATGCGGGGGACGCGCGAGGTCGGGCCCCGCGACGGGATCGCGGGGGGCCTAGCACGGCGATGCGGGGGTGTCAGGCGGTCCTGGCGACGCGGGCCGTGCCGCCGCCGCCGGCATACTCCGCCGATTTTCCGATGCCGCCCAGGGGGAAGACATGCGCCTGCTCGATCTGCAGGGCCGGATCCTCCGCCTTGGCCTGCGCCAGATCGCGCAGCACCTGATCGGGCGTGAAGGGCTTGATCAGCTTGGTCACGTCCGCCGCCCGCCGCTGCAGCACGCGGACCGAGGCGCCGACGCCGCAGGCCAGAGCGAAGCGGATCAGCGTCTGCAGCTTGGCCGGCCCGGCGACGCCCACATGGATGGGCAGAGCCACGCCCGCCTCGCGCAGGCGGCGGGCCCAGTCGACGACCGGCGCCGCCTCGAACACGAACTGGGTGACGATGGCCATCTGCGCATCCGTCCGCTCCGCGAAGGCCTGCTTCCACGCCAGCGCATCCATCACGTTGCGCTCCCCGCCGTCGGGGTCGATGTCGCGGTTGCCCTCGGGGTGTCCTGCCACGTGCAGGCGAGTGAAGCCGGCGCGCTGGAAGGCGCCCGTCTCCATCAGCTGCATGGAGCTGTGGAAAGCCCCCTTGGGGGCGCTCAGCCCGCCGCCGAGCAGGAGGGCGGAGGTCACGCCCGCCTCCCCCTGATAGCGGGCGATCCAATCCTCCAGCGCGCGGGCGTCGGGAATGAGGCGCGCCGGGAAATGCGGCATCACGTCGAAGCCTTCGGCGGCGATGCGCGCGGCGGTCGCAACCATCTCCTCGATCGGCGTGCCGTCGATATGGGCGACGTAGACGCGGGTGCCGGCGGGCAGTATCTCGGCGAAGCTGTCGATCTTGGCGGCGGTGCGGGGCATCACCTCGATGGAAAAGCCGCGCAGCAGGCCCTGTTCGGGCGTCTGCGTCGCGTTCAGCGCCGCTTCGCGCCGCCGGGTGAAGTCGATCAGGCTGCCCATGATCCGCGCCGTCCTTCCGCCATGCGCCGCGCCCTCAGGCCGTCGGCGCCGTCTCCCAACCGTCGTTGGCGATCAGGCTTTTCAGCTTGTCGCCGTCGAATTCCGTCTCCAGCCGGTCGGCCTCGGCCGCCGCCACGTCGGCGTCCTCGCCCTCGACCTGATAGGTCTCGCCGCGGCGCCACTCGCTCAGATAGGCGTCGTCGTCCTTGGCGCCGACCTTCATGGCGCAGCGGTCGATGGCCTGCTCGAACCGCTCGGCCAGCGGCCGCTTGGCCGCGCGGCGGCCCTTGCCGGCGATGACCTGCGCGGGGATGTCGCGCCAATAGACGATCTGAACCTGAGCCAACGGGGCGTCCTTTTCTGCCCGGCCGCCGTATACCCCTGCATGCCTAGCCATGCAGGGCCGCGATTCCGCATCGCTTTTCGACGCCGCGGGCCGGTTTCGCGACATCTCTGCACGCGCCGATTCATCATGCTGCAGCGCGGGAGTCGCATTTAGGCGTTGATGGGTCGTCTGCCACGCCCTAAAACCAAGACATGCAAGAGGGGTGATCCGGGCCGCCCGCCATGGCGTTCCGCTCAGGCCGATCCTTGGGGAAGGGTCCGCCGGGACATGAGGTGTACCACGTGACCGAACAGACCGGCGCCGCGCCGACCGTCAGCTTCGAATTCTTTCCGCCCGCCACGCCGGAGGGCTCTTTGCGCCTGTGGCGGTCGGTGGAACGGCTGGCCCCGCTGGATCCGAAATTCGTCTCGGTCACCTACGGCGCCGGGGGCACCACCCGCGACCGCACCCGCGCCGCCATTCTGACCATCGTGGAGCGGGCGCGCCTGAACGTCGCCGGCCACCTGACCTGCGTCGGCGCCTCCAAGGCGGAGACGCTGGAGGTCGCCGAAAGCTATCGCAAGGCCGGCGCGCGCCGCATCGTCGCCCTGCGCGGCGACCCGCCCAAGGGCGCCGAGCGGTTCGAGCCCCACCCCGAGGGCTATGCCGGCGCCGTGGATCTGATCCGCGGCCTGCGCGCCGCCGGGCACAAGCAGATCTCCGTCGGCGCCTACCCCGAGGCGCATCCGGAGGCGGCGTCGCCGCAGGCCGATCTCGACCATCTCAAGGCCAAGCTCGACGCCGGCGCCGACAACGCGATCACGCAGTTCTTCTTCGACAACGAGCATTTCCTGCGCTTCCGCGACCGCGTCGCCAAGGCCGGCATCACCGCGCCGATCATCCCGGGCCTGCTGCCCATCGAGAATTTCGGCAAGATGCGCAACTTCGCGGCCCGCTGCGGCGCCTCCGTCCCCGCCTGGCTGGTGGACGCCTACGGCAATGCGGACGAGCAGGGCATGACCGAAACGCTCAGCCGCGCCATCTGCGCCGAGCAGTGCGACGGGCTGATGGGCGAGGGCGTGGATCACATCCACTTCTACACGCTCAACAATCCCGACCTGCCCTACGACGTCTGCCGCGCCATCGGGGTGGAGCCGCGGGCGTTGCAGGCGGCCGAGGGCGGCGCCGCCTGATCCTCGCCTCACCGGCGACGGGATCTCGACAAGGGGACGCCGCCGGCGTCCCCTTTTTCTTGGCGCCCCCCCCAGCGGCGGAGGTTCGGGTTGTCGGCGGATCGGCGACCCTATACAACTCGACAAACTCCAATCCGCCGCAGGAACGCGCCATGCCCCTCGATCCCGCCGCCGCCCCCTCGCTCGACGATCTGTTCGAGGCGCTCGCCACGCGCGGGACCGGGGCCTACGGCCTGTCGGACGTCACGCAGCTGGAGCATGCTTTGCAGGCCGCGGCCCTGGCCGAGGCGGAGGGGCTGGGCGAGGCGCAGACCATCGCCGCGCTGTTCCATGACATCGGGCACCTCTTCGAGGCGGAGCATGACGTCGACCTGGCCGCGCAGGGCATCGACGACAAGCACGAGGACGGTTCCGCCGACGTGCTCGACCCGATCTTCGGACCGGCCATCGCCCGGCCGGTGCGCCTGCACGTGGCGTCCAAGCGCTATCTATGCGCGGTGGAGCCGGCGTATTTCGACGCGCTCGCCCCGGACAGCGTCACTTCGCTGGCCCTGCAGGGCGGGCCCATGTCGACCGCGGAGGTGGCGGCGTTCGAGGCCGATCCGTGGTTCGCGCAGGGCGTCGCGCTGCGCCGGATCGACGACCGGGCCAAGACGCCGGGCCTCGCGGTTCCGCCGCTGTCGGCCTATCGCGCGGCGGCGGAGCGGCTGGCCGCCGCCCGCGCGGGCTGACCCTCAGGCCTCTTGCGTCGCCGGGAGCGATCGCAGCGGCAGGGCGAAGAGCGCCAGGATCCCCACATTGACCACCGCGTTGAACCCGGCGCCCGCGGCGATGGAGCCGGCGCTGTCCAGGGCGAACCAGACCAGATAGCCCGGCAGCAGGATGGACCGGGCCAGCGCCGGATCGCCGGGCCAGACCTTGCTCGCCACCTGCCAGGCCACCACGCCCCAGCCGGCCAGCAGCCCGCCGGAGATGCCGATCCAAAGCCGCCCGTCGGGTGAGCGCATCCCCTCGGCCCCGTCGAAGGGCAGGTGCACCAGGTCGATGAAGGCGTCCATCAGCCCGCTCAGCGGGCCGATCAGCACGATCAGGTTCAGCGCGCCGAAGCCGATCAGGCCGGCGGCGGAGAGTTTCACATAGGTCAGCTGGCGATCGGGGGTCATGGCGGGGCGCTCCTTGGGCGTCGGGTTTCGCGTGCGGACCCTCGGCATGGCGCGGCGCGGGGGCGCCCCGCAATTACCTCGCAGGTAAGCGACAGGCGGCGCCGCGCAGGGGTAGACAGGGCGCAGGACCCGCTGAAGGGAGGCCGCCATGCCCGAGGATTTCGGCGCCGAGCTGCGCGACTGGCGCGCGCGTCGGCGGATCAGCCAGCTCGACCTCGGCCTGGCGGCCGGCGTCTCCGCCCGCCATGTCTCGTTCCTCGAGACGGGGCGCGCCCGGCCCAGCCGGGAGATGGTGCTGCGCCTGGCCGA
>JBCBYE010000469.1:0-3986 GCA_039816075.1 Pseudomonadota bacterium
CGGCGCGGCTCGGACGGGACCGGAGGCCGCGCCGCGATGATCCTGGGGCGCGAGCTCGGCTATCTCTTCGTCCACGTGCCGCATACCGGCGGCTCCGCCCTGCGCGAGGAGCTCAAGGCGCGCTACGGCGGGGAGGAGATCCTCTACAAGCACGCCTCCCCCGCCGAGGGGCGCGCGTATCTGGGGGAGGCGGAGTTCGCGCGGCTGACCAAGTTCGCCGCGCGCCGCAATCCGCTGGACGTGCTGGTCACGCGCTACATGCGTTATGCGGTCGATCTGCACGGCACCTACAGCCGGGGCGTGTTTTCGGGCGCGTCCGTCGTGGTGCCGGCGGCGCAGCAGCGCGCCTTCGCCTACGTGCATCGGCACGGCGCGACGCTGTCGCAGTTCATCGCCCACGTTCCGCGCGGCGCCATGCTGCCGCAAAAGTTCTACGACGGCATCGACGTGACGCTGCGGCACGAGCGGCTGCACGCGGACCTCGCGGCGCTCTTCGCCCGGCTGGGCGCGACGTTGGACCGGCCGGTTCCGCGCTGCAACGACACCACGGGCAAGCGGCCCTGGATCGAGTATTACGACGGCCCCGCGCAGACCGTCGCGCGTCGGTTGCTGCGCGCGGAGATGGCGTTCCACGGCTACGACTTTCCCGACGGCTGGGTGGGCGCGCGGCCGCGCAGCCTGGCCGGCGCCGCGTTCCGCCTGCGCACGGCCCTGGCGGAGCGGCTGCCCGCCCTCAAGCGGCGCCTGCACCCCGCCGGCCCCCCGCCGAACCCGGAGCTCGCCGACCGGGTCGAGGCAAGGGTGCGCGCGATGGAGGCGGACGCCGACGCCGGACCTGGGCCAGAGGCCGGGCCTGGCGCCGGCTCCGGGGTGTCGGCTGGGGCGGGGGCTGCGCCCGAGGGGCCGCCGACACGGGTGTTCTGAGCGGCCCGCGCCCCGCATCGGCGCGGGCCGGTCCCGCCGCGCCCCGTCCTCGCCGCGCCCCGGCGACTCAGGCCGCCGCGTCCAGCCCGCGTCCCCGCAGCAGGGCCGCCGGATCCGGCGCACGGCCGCGGAAGGCCAGCCACGCCTCCTCCGGATCGACGGAGCCCCCGACGGTCAGCACCGTGTCGGACAGCCGCTGCGCCGTCGCGGCGTCGAAGACGTCGCCCGCCTCTTCGAAGGCGGCGAAGGCGTCGGCATCCATCACCTCGGACCACATGTAGCTGTAATAGCCCGCCGAATAACCGTCGCCGGCGAAGACGTGCAGGAAGTGCGGCGCAGCATGGCGCGACGTCACGTCGGACGGCATGCCGAGCCCCTCCAGAACCTGCGCCTCGAACGCCTGGGCGTCGAAGCCGTCCAGATCCTCCAGCAGATGCGCCTCCAGATCCACGAAGGCCGAGGCGAGATATTCGACCGTCGCGAAGCCCTGGTCGAAGGCCGCCGCGCCCTGGATGCGGGCGATCAGATCGGCGGGCATGGGCTCGCCCGTATTCCAGTGGCGGGCATGGGCGGCCAGCACCTCCTCCGCCTCCAGCCAGTGCTCGTAGAGCTGGCTGGGCAGTTCCACGAAGTCGCGGGCGACGGAGGTGCCGGAAACGGCGGGATAGCGCACCTCGCTCATCAGCCCGTGCAGCGCATGGCCCATCTCGTGGAACAGCGTGCGCGCATCGTCCCAGCTCAGCAGCGCCGGATCGCCCTTGGCGAAGTTGGCGACGTTCATCACCACCGGGCGCACGGCGCCGACGGCCGGATCGAAATTCTCCTGGTCGATCAGCGCGCTCATCCACGCGCCGGAGCGTTTGGAGGGCCGCGCGAACCAGTCCCCGACAAAGAGACCTACCGGCGCGCCGGCCTTGGTCACGGCGAAGGCGCGCGCGTCCGAGTGGTGCAGATCCAGCCCCTCGACCTCCTCGAAGCTCAGGCCGAAGAGACGCCCCGCCACGTCGAAGGCGGCCCCGACGACGCCGTCGAGCGGCAGATAGGCGCCGATCTCCGCATCGCTGAGGGCGTGGTCGCGGGCGCGGACCTTCTCCGCCCAGTACCGCCGATCCCACGGCGCGACCTCGGCGGTCTCTCCCGCCTCCACGGCGAGGGCCGAGAGCGCGGCGCTTTCCTGCCGCGCGCGGGCGCGGGCGGGGGTCCAGACGCGGTCCAGCAGGCCGCGCACCGCCTCGGGCGTCTTGGCCATCTGCGGGGCGAGCTTGAAATGGGCGAAACTGTCGAAGCCCAGCAGGCGGGCGCGCTCTTGCCGCAGCTCCAGCACCTCGCGGATCACGGCGCGGTTGTCGGTGTCGCCGCCGCCGGCGCCGCGGGCGGTCCAGGCGCGCCAGGCGGCCTCGCGCAGGTCGCGGTCGGGGCAGGCGCGCAAAAAGGGCTCCACCGAGGCGCGGGCGAGGGTCACGACCGGGCCCGTCCCCCGCTCCTCCCCCGCGGCGTGGGCGGCCTGGGCCAGACCGTCGGGCAGCGCGGCCAGCGCCGCCTCGTCGAGGGCGAGGGTCCAGTCGCTCTCGTCCTTCAGGACGTTCTGCGAAAACCGGGTGCCGAGCACGCTGAGCCGCTCCAGGATTTCGGCCATGCGCGCGCGCCCGGCCTCGTCCAGCTTGGCGCCGGCGCGCTCGAACCGCTCTCGATAGAGCTTGAGGACCCGGGCCTGCTCGCCGTCGAGACCCGCCTCCGCCACCGCGTCGATCCGCGCGGCCAGCGCCGCGTCCAGGCCGATGCGCGCCGAATGCCGGGCCATCCGGGGCGCCATCTCCCGCTCCACCGCGCGGATCGCGTCGTCGGAGCAGGTTCCGGCCAGCGTCCAGAACACGCCGGCGACGCGGCCCAGGGCGCGGCCCGACCGCTCCATCGCCTCCACGACGTTGGCGAAGTCGGCCGGGGCGGGATCGGCCTTGATCGCCTCGATCTCGGCGATGTGGGCGTCCATGGCCCGCTCGAACGCGGCGGGAAAATCGGCGGCGGCCAGGCCGGAGAAGGCCGGCAGGCCGTAGGGGCCGGTCCAGGGCGCGTCGATCGGGGGTCGGGTCATGCGGGCCTCTTTCGGGACGGCGGCGCGGGGCGCTCGGGGCGGCGGACGCGGCCAGGCCGGTTTGGGGCCTTGCCAAGCGCGGCGCGCGGGGGGAACCTGCATCCGCGCCGAGCGGCAGGCGCCTCTCGCCCGCGGACCGGGGGGATATAGCCGCCGCCGCGCGCCCTCGCCAGCGGCCCCGTGCGGGCCCGCCGCCGGGATCGGGGCCGTCCGCTCGAATCGAAGGAGGAGCCGCGCCGCGATGCGTCCGCGCCCGTCGCCCGTGCCCGCGGCCCCGTCGGGGCCGCCGCGCCCCGTCGCGGCGCGATCCGCGCGCCGCTCCGGCGCGCCCGGCGCATGACCTCGCCTCGCCTGGAACTGCGGACGCTCGGCGCCGCCTTCGCCCGCGCCTCGGACGGCACGATGCTGACGGGCCTGGGGGCCAAGGGCCTGGCGGCGCTGGTGTTCCTGGCCCTGCAGCCGGGTCAGGCCGCGACCCGCGACCTGCTGGTGGAGGTGCTGTGGGGCCGCGGCGCGCCCGATCAGGGCCGCGCCTCCCTCCGGCAGGAGCTGCGCCGCATGAAACGCGCCATGGGCGAGCTGTTCGAGGCCTGCCTCGACACGCCCGGCGGGCAGATCGCCCTGCGCCCGGGCACGGTGGACTGCGACTACCTGTCCGCCGCCCGCGCCTGCGAGGCGCGCGACACCGCCGGCCTGTCGACCCTGCTCGACCGCTACGGCGGGGCCTTTCTGGCGCCCCTGTCGGTGCCGGAGATCGCGTTCCAGGACTGGACGGCGGAACGCAATTCGCATCTGGAGACCATCGTCACCGACGGCCTGCTGCGCCTGATGCTGCTGGACGAGGGGGCCGGCCGGCTGGACCGCGCCGCGTCCGCCGCCCGCGCGCTGCTGGAGATCGATCCCCTGCAGGAGGACGTGCACGCGGCGCTGGTGCGCCTGCACGTGGCCGGCGGGCGCGTGCGCCAGGCGC
>JBCBYE010000683.1:0-2424 GCA_039816075.1 Pseudomonadota bacterium
CCGCGCCGCAACCGGCCCCACCGGCCCGCCGCGCCGCAACCCGCTCCGCCGGCCCGCCGGCCGCCACGGCGCGCCGCGCAGAGGCCGCCTCGCGGCCCCCGCCCTCGCTCCCCCGCCAAAGAGAGATCTGGCGGTCCCGCGGACGTTCCCCAACGTCCGCGGGACCGTGGCCGCCGATCCGGTGCGCCTCCTAGCCGCCACGGCCTGCGCTCCGAACGAGGCGGCGTCTCAACCGGGGGCGGAATCGCCCCCCGGTCTGACCCCGGTCGCTTACGTTAACCGGTCTGACCCTTCGGCCACGGCAACGTTCATTCGACGTTCACGACGTGTACGCCGAATCCCCGCGAATTGCCAGCGACTTTTGCAAAAGCTTCGCGAAAATCCACCTAAGGTTGTAGGTGTCTCACCCTGGAGCAGGCAGAAAAAAGCCGCGCCCAAGGGCGCGGCCAGTTCGACAGGGAGGAGTGCGGACCCCGGAAACCCGTGTTCCGCATCCCTGTTATGACTCGGAAAGGTTAACCGAACGTGATTCCTCGCGCGGCCCGCTGGCGCCGCGCCGCGCCCGCCGCTAGACGAGGCCTTGAACGCCGCGCCCGACCGCGGCGCAAACGCGATCCCAGGGAGGGCGAGCCGCCATGCACGGTCTCATGATGCACGACCAGCTTCTGGTCTCCGACATTCTCGAACACGCCGCCGCGGTGTTTCCCCGGCAGGAGGTCGTCAGCCGCTCCACCGAAGGGCCGATGACCCGCCTCTCCATCGCCGCCCTTCGCGATCGCTCGGCCCAGCTCGCCGCCGCCCTGGCGCGCCTGGGCGTGCGGCGCCACGACCGCGTCGGCACCATCGCCTGGAACAACCAGCGGCATCTGGAGGCGTATTACGCCATCTCCGGCATGGGCACCGTCTGCCACGTGATGAACCCGCGCTACTCGCCCGAACAGCTCGTCTACATCATGAATCACGCCGAGGACCGCGTCCTGCTGATCGACGCGACCTTCGTGCCGCTGATCGCCGCGCTCAAGCCGCATCTCAAATCGGTCGAGCACGTCGTGGTCATGGCCCCCTCGGACGCGCAGCCCGAAACCCCGTTCGAGGCGCTGAACTACGACGACCTGATCGCCGCCGAACCGGCGGACTTCGCCTGGCCCTCCGACCTCGACGAACGCGACGCCGCGGGCCTGTGCTACACCTCCGGCACCACCGGCAATCCCAAGGGCGTGCTCTACTCGCACCGCTCCACGGTGCTGCACGGCATGATGGCCGCGCTCCCCTCGGTCTGCGGGGTGGACGAAAGCACCGTCATCCTGCCCGTGGTGCCCATGTTCCATGTCATGGCCTGGGGCATCCCCTACGCGGCGCTGATCGCCGGCGCCAAGCTGGTGATGCCCGGCCCCCGCCTCGACGGCGCCTCGCTGTTCGAGCTGATGGACGCCGAAAAGGTCGACATGGCCGCCGGCGTGCCCACCATCTGGCTGGGCCTGCTGGGCGAGATGCACAAACGCGGCCGCACGCCCGAAGGCTTCGCGCGCACCCTCGTCGGCGGCTCCGCCCCCGCGCCCTCGCTCATCAAGGCCTACGAGGACATGGGCATCGCCTTCCAGCAGGGATGGGGCATGACCGAGATGTCGCCCGTCGGCTCCATCTCCAAGATCCCGCCGCAGATGGCGGGCGAAAGCGACGCGCGCAAGCTGGAGCTCAAGGCCAAGCAGGGCCGCCAGGTCTTCGGCGTGAAGCTTGAGATCCTGGACGACGACGACCGCCTCCTGCCCCATGACGGCGAGGCGCGCGGCCGCCTCTGCGCCAAGGGCCCGTGGATCGCCTCCGCCTATTTCGGAACGGACAAGAGCCCGCTGACCTCAAACGGCTGGCTCGACACCGGCGACGTGGCGACCATCGACGCCGACGGGTTCGTGACCATCGTCGACCGCGCCAAGGACCTGGTGAAATCGGGCGGCGAATGGATCAGCTCCATCGACGTCGAAAACGAGGCCATGGCCTGCGCCGGCGTCGCCATGGCCGCCGTGATCGGCGTGCCGCATCCCAAATGGGACGAGCGGCCGATCATCATCATCCAGCCGGCGGCCGAGGATCCCGCCGACAAGGACCGCGTCATGGCGCATCTGGCGGGCAAGCTGCCCAAATGGATGCTGCCCGACGACGTCATCGTGACCGAGGCGCTGCCCCTCGGCGCCACCGGCAAGGTGCAGAAGAACGTCCTGCGCGACGCCCACCGGGACCACCTCTCGGGCGCCGCGTGACGCCCGCCGCGGCGCCGTCCTGCCTCGACGGCCCGCCCAAGGCCGACGCGCCGCCCCGCGCCCCGGGCGGCGCACGCGCGAACCTCGAAGGCGGCGCGCAACCGGCCCTGCGCGCGCCTCCGGCGCGTGCGCGCAGGCGTCCGCCTGCGCCGGCGGAGCGCAGCTC
>JBCBYE010000185.1:0-7454 GCA_039816075.1 Pseudomonadota bacterium
GCACGTTGTGGCCGACCATCACGAGGTTGTCGATCTTGGTGCCGTCGCCCACCTCGGTGTCGCGCAGGGTGCCCCGGTCAATCGCGGCGTTGGCGCCGACCTCCACGTCGTCGCCCAGGCGCGCGCCGCCCAGCGAGTGGATGCGCGCATGCACCGTGGCCGCCGCGCCCGCCACGTCCGAGGCGCCGCGCGACTTGGCCGCCTCCACCGCTCCCGGCTCCGGCGTGACGAAGGAAAACCCGTCGGCCCCGATCACGCAGCCCGAATGCAGGATCGCCCGCGCGCCCAGGGTCACGCCGTGGCCCAGCCGCGCGCCCGCATGGATCAGCGCGTCGGGCCCCACGACCGTGTCGCGGCCGATGGACACGTGCGAGAAGATCAGCCCCCCCGCGCCGATGCGCACGCCCGCGCCGATCACCACGAAGGGGCCCACGCGCACGCCCTCGCCCAGCTGCGCCGTGGGGTCGACGACGGCCGTGGGGTGCACGCCCTCGGGCAGGTCCGGCGGCGCGGCGAAGCGGGCGGTGAGGCCGGCCAGCGCATGGCGCGGACGCGGCGCGCGGATCGCGGCCGAAAGGCCCAGCGCGGCGAGGTCGCCGTCCGCGTCCAGCAGCGCGGCCCGCGCGCCGCCCTCGGCCAGCAGGCGCTGATGCTTGGCATCCGTGGCGACGGCGAGATCGTCGGGTCCCGCGGCGGCGGGATGGGCGGCGGACCGGACGGCGAGGCTCAGATCCCCCTCCGCCTCCAGCCCCAGCGCCTGCGCCAACGCTCCGATGGCGACCGTGTCGTGCATGGGTGTCCGCCCCTCGCCTCTCGCGCCCGTCTTCCGCCGCCAGGCGGCGCGGCCGCCCCGTCGGGGGCGGCGTCGACGCCGGCCCTCAGGCTAGCCTGCCCTCGGGCGGACCGCCAGCGGCCGGCCCCGACGACGCGCGCGGGCCGCGCGCCCACGCCTGAAATCAGACGCCCGGACCCAGACGCCCGGAATCGGACGCCCGGACTCAGACGTCCAGGGGCGGAGGCGCTGAGGCCGGCGCCGAAAGGCCGGCCCTCAAAGGCCGGGGCTCAGCCCCGCCGATTCCAGCGCCGTCCAGACCCGTGCGTCGCGGCCGTAGACGTCGGCGCGGAACTGCGCCGTGCCGGCCTCGTCCACCCAGACCGTGCGGTAGTCCAGATGCACCGGCACATGCACGTTCAGATGCACGTAACGCTCCGTCCGCTTGTCCAGCCAAGCCTGAAACGCCCCCTCGGGATCGTCCAGCTGCGGCGCCAGCAGCGCATGGGCGAACTCGAACGGATTCTCCACGCGCACGCAGCCATGGCTGAACGAGCGCGCATCGCGCTTGAACAGCGATTTCGACGGCGTGTCATGCAGATAGATCGAAAACTGGTTGGGGAACATGAACTTCACGCGCCCCAGCGCATTGCCCAGCCCCGGACGCTGCTTCACCCGATAGGGAAAGCTGCCGACCGCGTATTGCGACCAGTCGTGAACCGTGGTGTCCGCCGGCACGCCGCCATCGGACACCAGGCGCATGTTCCGCTCCACCAGGTAATTGGGGTTTTCCTGCAGCTTGGGCAGGATCTCCTGATTGGCGATGGACCGGGGCACGTGCCAGGTCGGATTGACGACCATGTATTCCATCTCGTCCGAGAACTCGACGGTCTGGTGCCGGCGCTTGCCCACCACCACGCGGGTGTCGAACAGCGTCTTGCCCTGCTCCACCAGCTGCATGCGGTAGTCGGCGATGTTGACGTAGATGTGCCGCGCGCCCCGGGGCTCGCGCATCCAGCGCATGCGCTCCAGGTTCACGGCGGCCTGGCGGAACCGCTCGCCCGCATCGGCGCCGAGCGCGGCGAAGGTGCGCCGGCCGGCCAGTCCGTCGGCGTTCAGCCCGTGGCGGCGCTGAAATTCCTTGACCGCGACCTCCAGCGCCGGATCGAACAGCTCCGCCTCTTCGGCCGGGGCCGGGGCGTCGCCCAGCTCCGCCAGACGGGCGCGCAGCTGCGCCACGCGCGGCCCCCGATCGCCCGGACGCAGCGTGCCGCCCTCGGCCAGCGAGGCGCGCCAGCCCCCCGCCTTGGCCTGCGCGGCCAGATCGGCGTAAAGCGCGCGCAGACGCGCATAGCCCGGATCCTGCGGCGCGCGCGCGTCCAGCCAGGCGTTCAGATCCGGCGCCGCGGCGGCCTGGGCCAGCAGCGCGGCGGCCTCGGGCCGCACGGGAAAGCGGTGGATGTTGCGGTCGACGGCGTTGGGCTTCAGCGCGCCGGCGGAAAGGTCGGCGGCATAGCGCGCCAGCGCGCGGCTCAGCGCGATCTCCAGATCCGCATCTGGGGCGCCGGCGGCCTCGGCCGCGCGCACCCGCGCGCGCAGCGCCGCGCCGCCATAGGCCGCCGCCGGCAGCGCATGGCTCCCCGCCTGTTCCAGCGCGTCGAGCAGCGCGGTGGGCGACAGGACCCCGCCCGCCACCGTCCACATCGGCCGCCAGTCGCGCGCGCCGTAGAACGCGCCCAGCGACGGATCGGCCGAAGCGGCCAGCCGCAGATCGGCCGCGCTCGCAGCCGGCGCGGTCGTCTGTGCGGCGGCCGGCGCGGTCGGCGTCTGTGCGGCGGCCGACGCGGTCGGCGTCTGTGCGGCGGCCGACGCGGTCGTCTGTGCGGCGGCCGGCGCGGTCGTCGTCTGTGCGGCGGCCGGCGCCGGGGGCTGCCAGGCCAGCGCGGCGCTCAGCGCCGCGACGCTCGCGATCGTCACGCTCACGCGCATGATCGGTCTCCTCGTCGTCGAAATTCCCACGGGGTCGATCCTATCAGGAGCGAGTCGCCGCCGGCGCCATCGCGAATCCGTGAGCCTCGCGCTTTCGGCGCCCAGCGTGTGAACCAGGCTACAGATGCGCGCCCGAACCGATGCACGAAGGCCTCGTTTTCGCCGCATTCGCCGCAAAGCCGCGAGATTAAGGCGGCGTCAAGGTTAAACGCGCACTTTTCCGCAGGCTCGAAATGTGCGATTCTCCCGACAAGTTCAGAGCAAAAATGCCGGGCAATCGACCTGGCCCCTGAGCGAACGAGGCGGTTTTGGCGAACCAAACGAGCGGCGTGCGAAGCACGCGTCGGTCTTTCCTGACGATGGCGGCTGCGGCCGTGGCGGCGCCCGTGCTGGGCGCCCCCTCCATCGCGCGCGGGGCCGGCAACTATCGGCGGCTGGCGCTCCTCTCCAATCGGTTGGGGGAGCGGGCGGACATCGTCTACTGGGTGGACGGCGTCTACATTCCAGAGGCGTTGGCGGAACTGTCCTACGTGCTGCGCGACTGGCGCGAGGATCTGACCAAGGCCTACGACCGGCGCGTCCTGGACGTGCTGAGCGCAACCCATCGCAAGCTCGACACCTCCGAGCCGTTCGAGATCGTGTCCGGCTACCGCAGCCCGCGCACCAATGCGATGCTCCGCTCCAAAAGCCGGGGCGTGGCGCGCAACAGCTACCATGTGAAGGCCATGGCCGTGGACGTGGCGCTGGACAGCCGCTCCGTGCGCCAGATGGCCCGCGCGGCGGAAAGCCTGCGCGCCGGCGGCGTGGGGCGCTACACCCGCTCCTCCTTCGTGCACATGGATTGCGGCCCCCTGCGCAGCTGGGGCCGCTGACCCCTCTCCGCCCCGCCCGACCCCGCCGTGACCGCGCCGACCGGGGCATCGAGCCCCGGCCGCCGCGCGCCGCCCTTCGGCGGCCGCCCGCCCGAGGTCACGCGCCCGGTCCCCCCCGCGCCAAATCCTCGGGCCGAACGCCCCGGGCCGAAAAAATCAGGCCGAAGACCTCAGGCCGAAGACCTCAGGGACGGATCGTGCCGTCGCCCTCCACCAGATACTTGAACGAGGTCAGCTGATCCGCCCCCACCGGTCCGCGGGCGTGCATCTTGCCCGTGGCGATGCCGATCTCCGCGCCGAAGCCGAACTCGCCGCCATCGGCGAACTGAGTGGAGGCGTTGCGCATCAGGATCGCGCTGTCGAGCCGGGCGAAGAAGCGCTCCGCCGCCGCATCGTCCTCGGTCAGGATCGCGTCGGTGTGGCAGGATCCGTGGGCGCGCACATGGGCGACGGCGCCGTCCACCCCGTCCACGACCCGCGCCGCGACGATCATGTCGAGGAATTCGCAGCCCCAATCGGCCTCCGCCGCCGCGACCACGCGGGGGTCGAGCGCCTGCACCTGCGCATCGCCCCGCACCTCCACGCCCGCGTCCAGCAGCGCGGTCACCGCGCCGGTCAGCGGCCCGCCGAGCGCCGCGCGGTCGAGCAGCAGGCACTCCGCCGCGCCGCAGATGCCGGTGCGGCGGGTCTTGGCGTTGACCACCACCCGCAGCGTCTTCTCCAGGTCCGCGGCGGCGTCCACATAAAGGTGGCAGATGCCTTCGAGATGGGCGAACACCGGCACGCGCGCCTCCGCCTGCACGCGGCCGACCAGGCCCTTGCCGCCGCGGGGGACGATAACGTCGATGAACGCCGTCATGCGCAGCATTTCGCCCACCGCCGCGCGGTCGCGCGTGGGCACGCGCTGGATCGCCTCGGCCGGCAGGCCGGCGCAGCGCAGCCCGTCGACCAGCGCCGCATGGATGGCGCCGGAAGAATGAAAGCTCTCGGAGCCGCCGCGCAGGATCGCCGCGTTGCCGGATTTCAGGCACAGGCCCCCGGCATCCGCGGTGACGTTGGGCCGGCTCTCGTAGATCACGCCGACCACGCCCAGCGGCGTCGCGACCTTGCGGAACCTCAGGCCGTTGGGCCGCTCCCACGTCTCCAGCACGCGGCCGACCGGGTCGGTCTGATCGGCGACGGCGCGCAGGCCGTCGGCCATGCCGCGGATGCGCCCCTCGTCCAGCATGAGCCGGTCGAGCATGGCCGGCGTCAGGCCCTTGTCGCGGCCGAATTCCATGTCGAGCGCGTTGGCGTCGGCGATCTGGCCGCGGCGATCCAGGATCGCCTCGGCGGCGCCGATGAGGGCGGCGTGCTTGCGCTCGGCCGTGGCGAAGGCGAGCTCGGCGGCGGCCTCGCGCGCGGCGGCGCCCATGCGCGCCATCAGCGCCGGGATGTCGGCGGCCTGGATCTCTTCGCCGTCGTCGAACCGGTCGTCCATCACGCCGCGCCCCCCATTTCCTGCAGGCTCTCCGCCGCCGGGGCCTCGCCCCGCGCGGTCCATATCACGATGTCGTTCGCGTGGGCGATCTCGCTGCGGCCGGGATGGCCGAGCACGCCCTCGATCTCGTCGCTGCGGCGTCCGGCGAGGACGCGCGCCTCCTCGGCCGGATAGCCGGCGAGCGCGGCGCCGATCTCCGCGCCCCCGTCCTCGACCAGAACCACCGGATCGCCGCGGGTGAACGCGCCCTCGACCTGCCGCAGGCCCGCCGGCAGCAAGGAGCGTCCGCGCCGCAGCGCCCGCGCCGCGCCGGCATCCACCACCAGACGGCCCAGCGGCTTCATGCCGGCGATCCACTGCTTGCGCGCGTCCAGCGGCGTCTCCTGCGGGCGGAACCAGGTGGCCGGCGCCCCCTGCCCCAGCGCCGACAGCGGCCGGTCCACGTCGCCCCGGCAGATCGCCATGGCGCAGCCGCCCTTGGTGGCGGTCTTGGCGGCCATCAGCTTGGTGACCATGCCGCCCGAGGCGCCCTCGGTCCCCACGCCCGAGGCCATGGCCTCGATCTCCGGCGTCACCGCCTCCACCACGTCGAGCCGCCGCGCGCCGGCATCCTCGCGCGGATTCGCGCTGTAGAGCCCGTCGACGTCCGACAGCAGCACCAGCATGTCCGCGCCCGCCATCAGCGCCACGCGCGCCGCCAGCCGGTCGTTGTCGCCGAAGCGGATCTCGTCCGTGGCGACCGTGTCGTTCTCGTTGACCACCGGCACGGCCCCCAGGCTCAGCAGCGTGCGCAGCGTCGCCCGGCCGTTCAGGTAGCGGCGGCGGTCGCGCGTGTCCTCCAGCGTCAGCAGAACCTGCGCGGCGGCCAGCCCATGGGGCGCCAGCACGTCCGAATACGCCTGCGCCAGCAGGATGGAGCCCGCCGCCGCCGCCGCCTGCGCCTGATCCAGCGGCAGCGCGCCCGCCGGCAGGCCCAGCCGGCGCCGCCCCAGCGCGATGGAGCCGGAGGAGACGATCAGCGTCTCCGCCCCCCGCGCGCGCACCTGCGCCAGATCCGCCGCGACCCCCTCCAGCCAGGCGCGGCGCAGACGGCCGTCGGCGGGGTCCACCAGCAGGGCCGAGCCGATCTTGACGACCAGGCGGCGCGCCTCGGCGTAGCGGGTCCTCAGGGCGTCCACGGCGCAGACTCCCCGGCGTCCGCGGCGGTCTCCGCCTCGGCCTCCGCCGCGTCGCGCGCCACGATGCGCGCGCGCAGGGCCCGCAGAGCCTCGGGCACCCCCCGCCCCGAAACGCCCGACAGCGGCGCCACGGTCGCGGCCCCCGCCGCCTGCAGCGCCGCGGCCTTCTCGGCGATCTCGTCCTCGCTCAGCGCGTCGATCTTGTTCAGCCCGGTGATGCGCGGCTTGTCGGCCAGGCCGGCGCCGTAGGCGCGCAGCTCGCCATCGATCACGCGCCAATCCTCGGCCACGTCCGGCGACGTGCCGTCCACCAGGTGCAGCAGCACCGCGCAGCGTTCGATATGGCCCAGAAACCGGTCGCCGATGCCGCGCCCCTCATGTGCGCCCTCGATCAGGCCCGGAATGTCGGCGATCACCAGCTCCGCCCCGTCGATGCCGGCGACGCCCAGATTGGGGTGCAGCGTGGTGAAGGGATAATCGGCGATCTTGGGCCGCGCGTTCGACACGGCCGACAGGAACGTGGACTTGCCGGCATTGGGCAGCCCCGCCAGCCCGGCATCGGCGATCAGCTTCAGGCGCAGCCAGATCGTGCGCTCCACCGCCGGCTGGCCTGGATTGGCGTTGCGCGGGGCGCGGTTGGTGGCGCTCTTGAAGTGCAGATTGCCGAAGCCGCCGTTGCCGCCCTGGGCCAGGCGCACGGTCTGGCCCAGCTCCGCCAGATCGGCCAGCACCGTCTCCTGATCCTCGTCCAGGATCTCCGTGCCCGCGGGCACCTTCAGCACGATGTCGTCGCCGTCCGCGCCGGTGCGCTGGCGCCCGGCGCCGGGGCGGCCGTTCTTGGCGAAGAAGTGCTGCTGATAGCGGTAGTCGATCAGGGTGTTCAAACCCTCCACCGCCACCGCCACGACGTCGCCGCCGCGCCCGCCGTCGCCGCCGTCGGGGCCGCCGTATTCCACGTATTTCTCGCGCCGGAACGACACGCAGCCGTTCCCGCCCGCGCCGGAGCGGATGTAGACCTTGGCCAGATCGAGGAACTTCATGCCGCGCTCCCCGCATCCGCGTCGCGCCCGCCCGACCCGGCGGCGCCGGACCCGCCCGACCCGGCGGCGCCGGACCCGCTCGACCCCGACCCCGACCCCGACCCCGAGGCGCTCGACCCCGAA
>JBCBYE010000061.1:0-12148 GCA_039816075.1 Pseudomonadota bacterium
CAACGCGCCGAAGGCCGCCGCCTCGGACGGCGTCACGACGCCGTTCACCATCAGCACGATGATCACGACCATGACGCCGACCATCGGCGCCACCTCCCGCAAGACCAGCCCCAGCTTGGCCAGCGCGCTCAGCGGCGCCACCTCGTAGGCCGGGGCCGCAGCGGGATCGAGCCGCGTCTGCAGCCAGATCGTCCCGATATAGAGCGCGGCGAGAATCAGCCCCGGGATCACCCCCGCGATCAGCAGCGCGCCTACGTCGATCTGCGCCAGCGTCGCCAGCAGCACGGCGAGGGCGGAGGGCGGGATGATGATCGCCAGCCCTCCCGTGCCCAGGATCGGACCGATGCTCATGCGCTTGGCGTAGCCGCGGCGCGACATCTCCGGCACCATCAGGGATCCGAGCAGCGCGGTGGAGCCCATGGAGGAGCCCGAGAGCGTCGCGAAGGCCGTGCCGCCCAGCACCGTCACGTAGGACAGCCGCCCCGGCAGCCGCCCCAGCAGCTTGTCGATGGCGTTGAACATCCGCCCGCCGAGGCCGGTGTGGAAAAAGATCTCGCCCATCAGCAGGAACAGCGGAATCGGCACCAGCGCATACTTGGTCAGCGCCCCCAGCCCGTTGTTCAGCAGCTGCGAGACCCCGCGCTCGCCCCCCATGAAGATCCAGGCGCCGACGATGTTCGCCGCCAGAAAGGCCAGCGCCACGGGCATGCCCAGCGCCATCAGCGCCAGGATCGCGCCCAGCAGCAGGGCGAGCGCCTGATACCATTCCATCATTCGTGGATCCCCGCCTCGCCGGAATGCAGCAGCTCGGCCCCGAAGACGAAGCGGGCGAACTCCACGGCCATAATGCCGAAGCTCAGCGGGAACGTGATCGTCAGGATCCAGCGCGGGAAGAAGTAGGCGCGCACGTCGAAATCGTTGCGCTCGATGTTGGTCAGGAACAGGTCGGCGCCCTTCCAGGCCAGCACGAGGCAGACCGCGACGCACAGGGCGGCGACGGTGCGGCTGACCACGGCGCGCGCGGCGTCCGGCAGCGCGGCCGTCACCAGCTCGATATGCACATGGCCCTTCTCTCGCACCAGCCAGGGCGCGCCGAGCATGGTGATGTAGAGCAGCCCGTACTCGGCCGAGGTGAAAAGCCAGGCGAAGGGCTGCAGCCCCGCATTGCGCATGGCGACCGACGCCACGACCGACACCATCAGCCACACCAGCCCGGCGCCGGCGATCACCGCCATGCCCTGCACCAGCAGCCCCCAGGCGCGCGCGACGGCGGTCATGGCATCTCCCCTCGTCGAAAAAGGCCCGCCCCCGCGACCGGGGGCGGGCCGACGCCTCAGTCGGCGGACGCGTCGTAGTAGAGCTCGATCAGACGGTCGTAGTTGCCGTCGCCCTGCGGGCTGTCGGCCATCAGGCCCTTCATCCGCTCCCAGGTCTTTTCGCGGGCGGCGGCCAGGTAGTTGGCCTTGGCCTCGCCCTCCAGCGACACGACCTGCATGCCCGCGGCGTCGAGCGCGGCGAAGTCCTCGTCGCGAACCTTGCGCAGCGCCTCGACGCTGTCGGCCTCATGCTGGATCGCGACGTCCTGCAGGACCGTCTGCGCCTCCGGCGACAGCGACTCCCACTTCTCCAGGTTCACGATCACGCCCAGATCGGTGGAGAAGAAGCACGGCTCGATCCGGTAGTTGAGGAACTCGTTCCACTTGAGATTGATCAGGCCGATCTGCGTCCAGCCCGTGGCGTCGACCACGCCGCGCTGCAGGGCGGCATAGACCTCGCCTGTGGGCAGATCGATCACCTGCGCGCCGAGGTAGTTGGTGAAGAAGGCGTTGTAGACGGCGTTGCCGCGCAGCTTCAGGCCCTCGACCTCCAGGTTGCCGTCCGCGTCGAACTCGGGCGCGTTGCGCGTCCACAGGTTGTAGCAGACGCCGCTGTCGAACCAGCCGAGATACTTCAGGCCCATCTTCTCCTGATGGATCTCGTCCATCAGCGCCGTGCCGCCGTTGGCGCGGGTTTCGACTGCGGTGAGGTTGGAGGCGACCATCGCGTCCTTCTCCGGCAGCGCGCCGCCGTAGAAGGAGCCGGGGGTGTAGACCATGTCCACGATGCCGTCGCGCACGGCGTCGGGCTGCTGGAACATGCCGATGGCCTCGGGCCCGCCGCGCACATCGATGCGCACCACGCCCTCGCCCGCGGCGTTCACCTTGTCCACGAAGCTCAGGAAGCTCTTGGTGTAGATCAGCGTTTCGGGGAAGGCGTGGACGGCGGTGACGACGTCTTCGGCCTTGGCGGCGGTCAGGCCGCCCAGCAGCGCGGCGCCGGCGGCCAGGCTGCGGATCAGGGGTCGGTTCATGGATCTTCTCCTTGTTTGCGGCGGGCGCGGCCCGCCTTTCCCTGTCGGTTCGGTCAAACGGGCCAGGCCCAGGGGGCCTCGGCCCGGCGGGTTGCGCGATAGGCGGCGATGGCAGGCGCCTCGGCCCGCGTCAGGTCGATGTCGTCCCAGCCGTTGACGATCTTTTTTCGTGCTGGTTCGGGCAGGTCGACGGCGACGCTCAGGGGGCCGAGGCGCAGGGTCCCCGCCTCCAGATCGACGGCGGCCTCGCCCGGCGCGGCGGTGAGCAGCGCCTCGACGTCGGCCTCCTCCGCCCGCAGCGTCGCCAGCCCGTTGTTGGCGGCATTGCCGGCGAAGATGTCGCCGAAGCTGGGCGCGACCACGGCGCGGACCCCCGCATCGACCAGCGCGTAGACCGCCGCCTCGCGCGACGAGCCGCAGCCGAAATTGCGTCGCGCGATCAGGACCGAAGCGCCGTCCAGCGCCGGCGCCCCCTCCAGGTCGTGCAGCAGAAACCTTCCGTAGCCCTCGGCCCGCGGCGTCGACATAAAGCGCGCCGGGATCAGCTGATCCGTATCCACGTTCTCCAGCGGCAGGGCGACGGCCCGCCCGCGATGCACGCTCCACCCCGCCATCAGGCGACCCGCCCGGCCAGCATCGGCCGCACGTCGGCGATCCGCCCCGCCACCGCGGCCGCCGCCGCCATCGCCGGCGACATCAGATGCGTGCGCGCCCCCGGCCCCTGACGCCCGCGGAAATTGCGGTTGGTGGTGGAGGCCACCCGCTCCCCCGGCGCCGCATGGTCGCCGTTCATGGCCACGCACATGGAACAGCCCGAGGCGGCCCATTCCAGCCCGGCCTCTTCGAACACCCGGTCGAGCCCCTCTGCCTCCGCCTGCGCGCGCACCAGCATGGAGCCGGGCGAGACCAGGCCCGGCGCCTGCGCCCGCCGCCCCGCCAGCACCGCCGCCGCGGCGCGCAGATCCTCGATCCGCGCATTGGTGCAGGACCCGATGAAGACCCGATCCACCGGCACCCCCTGCAACGGCCGCCCCGGCGCCAGCCCCATATAGTTCAGCGCCGCCGTCGCCGCCTCGCGCCGCCCCTCGGGCAGGCGCGCCGGGTCCGGCACGGCCTCCGTCACCGGCAGGGCCTGATCGGGCGACGTGCCCCAGGTGACCGTCGGCGCGATCTGCGCCGCATCCAGCGCGACCTCCCGGTCGAACGCGGCGCCGGCGTCCGAACGCAGCGTCGCCCAATCCTCCACCGCCCGCTCGAACGCCTCGCCCGCGGGGGCGAAGGGTCGGCCGCGCAGATAGGCGAACGTCGTCTCGTCCGGCGCCACCATGCCGCAGCGCGCGCCGCCCTCGATGGACAGGTTGCACAGCGTCATGCGCCCCTCCATCGACAGGGCGCGCACCGCGGCGCCGGCATACTCCACCGCATGTCCCCGCGCCCCGTCGGCGCCGAGCCGCGCGATCCAGTTCAGCGCCATGTCCTTGGCCGTCACCCCCGGCCCGAGGGCGCCGTCGATGCGGATGCGCATGGACCGCGGCCGCGATGCGCGCAGCGTCTGCGTGGCCAGCACATGCGCCACCTCGGTCGCGCCGATTCCGAAGGCGAGCGCCCCGAAGGCCCCATGGGTCGAGGTGTGGCTGTCTCCGCAATTCACCGTCAGCCCGGGCAGGGTCAGCCCCTGCTCCGGCCCGACCACATGCACGATGCCCTGCCGCGGATCGTCGAGGCCGAAGATCCGCACCCCCTGCGCCGCCGCATTCCGCTCCAACGTCGCGATCATCCGCGCCACCGCCGGCTCCACCGCCGCCGCGCGCCGCGTCGGCGCGTAGTGGTCCACGACGGCGAAGGTCAGCTCCGGCTCCGCCACGCGCAGCCCCCGCGCCTCCAGCTTGGCGAAGGCGTGGTGCGAGCCCTCGTGCACCAGGTGCCGATCCACCCACAAAAGCGAGCCGCCGTCGTCGAAACGCTTCACCACGTGGGCATCCCACAACCGATCGAGAAGAGTGCGCGGCGCGGTCAAGATGCGCCCTCCGCCCCGATCCGAGGCTCCCAATGCCGGGCGTCGCCCTCGCCCGCCCGCACCAGCGGCATGTCGAGGCGAAAGCGGTCAGGCCGGTAGAGCGCGGCCAGATGTTCCACGCCGCGACCCTCGGAATCCCGCACCACGCGGCGCAGCGACAGCAGGGCCGAGCCCTCGGCCACCTCCAGCGCCTCGGCCACATCCGGCGAGGCCAGCGTCGCGCTGACCGACTGGTGCGCGCCCTCGATGCGGACGCCCGACCGCTCCAGCAGCTCCAGCAAGGGCGCGGCGGCGAGGTCCGCCTCGGAATAGCCCTGCGCGATGGCCTCGGGCACATGGGTCGTCAGATGGCTGAACGGCGCTCCATCGGCCGACCGCACCCGCACCGCCGCCTGCGCCCGCGCGCCGGGCTCCAGGCCCAGCGCGGCGCGCACCGGCTCGGGCGCCTCGACATAGGCGAAGGACAGCAGCCGCGCCGAGGTGCTGCGCCCCATCTCCGCCAGCTGCGGCATCAGCGTGGCGACGTCGGCGGCCAGCGGCGCGGCGCCCGGCCCGGACAGCGCCCGCGTGCCGCTGCCCGCGCGCCGCTCCACCCAGCCCTCGGCCTCCAGCGCCTCCAGCGCCCGGCGCACCGTGACGCGGCTGACGCCGTGGATCTCCGCCAGGCGCTGCTCCCCCGGCAGCAGGCCGCGCGCGCCGTGCCGGCCGCCGGCGATCTCCTCGCGCAGCAGCAGGTAGACGCGGCGCGCCTTGCCGCCGTCGGGAAGCCCAGCCTTGCCGGCGCCGTCCACCGATGCATCTCCTCGCCATGTCCTGCGCAGCGCGACGATAGCGTCCGCGCCGCGGAAAGCAACAATCTGCATTTTTAGGCGAACCGCTGGACGCTGTCTTGTCCGACCGCTATCTGTCCTATCAAAGATACAGATCGGGAGGGCGGCCGTGCCCGTGGTCGAACTGCACCTACTGGAGGGCTACGCGCCCGAGGCCAAGCGCCGCCTGGGCGAGGCGATCACAGATGCCGTCCGCCTCGTCGTGCCCGCCGCGCCCGACGCCGTCACGGTCATGATCCACGAGCTGGGCGACGGCGCCTATCTGCGCGGCCGCGCCCCGCGCAGCCCCGCGCCGGCCCTGCCCGATCCCGCGCAAACCGTCCTCGACTACCTTGGCGCGATGGAGCGGCGCGACCTCGACGCCGCCCGCGCCCTGCTGGCCGAGGGGTTCGAGATGCGCTTTCCCGGCGCCCCCGTCATGACCACGCTGGAGGCGCTGATCGCCTGGTCGGCGCCCCGCTACCGCTCGGTCCGCAAGACGCATGAGGGGCTCGACGTCGCCCCGGGCCCGGAGGCGACCGTCGTCCACTGCCGCGGAACCCTCTCCGGCGAATGGCCCGACGGCACGCCGTTCGAAGGCATCCGCTTCACCGACCGGTTCGAGCTGCGCGGCGGCCTGATCGCCCGCCAGGACGTCTGGAACGACCTGGCCGAGGCGAGGGCGGCGCGATGAGCGGCATCGACCCCGTCACCCTCGCCGTCCTCGCCGGGCGGATGGAGCAGATCGCCGACGAGATGGACGCGACCCTCTTCCGCGCCGCCTTCAACCCCATCATCGCCGAGGCGCATGACGCGTCCCACGGCCTCTACCACGCGACGACGGGCGACACGCTGGTGCAGGGCAAGTCGGGCCTGCCCATCTTCGTCGGCGTCATGGCCTTCGCCGTGAAAGCCGTCATCGAGAAGGCCGCCCGCGACGGCGACCTGACCGAGGGCGACGTCTACGTCTTCAACGACGCCCATATCGGCGGCACGCACCTGTCGGACATGCGGCTCGTGCGCCCCTATTTCCGCGACGGCGAGGTGTTCTGCCACCTCGCCTCCGTCGGCCACTGGCACGATGTGGGCGGCGCCGTGCCGGGCAACTACAACCCCGCCGCGACGGACGCGTTTCAGGAGGCGTTCGTGCTGCCGCCGGTCAAGCTCGCCCGCGCCGGCGTCATCCAGCAGGACATCGTCGACATCCTGATGCGCAACACCCGCCTGCCCCTGTCGGCGCAGGGGGACCTCGCCGGCCAGATCGGCGCGCTGGATCTGGGCGTCAAACGCATGGACGCGCTGCTCGACGAGTACGGGGCCGACACCGTCGCCGCCGCCTTCGACGCCCTTCAGGACCGGGCCGAGGCGCTGATGCGGGCCGAGCTGACCGGCCTGCCCGACGGGCGTTGGGAGGCGGAGGATTTCCTCGACAACGACGGCATCTCGGACGAGGCCCTGCCCATCCGCGTCGCCCTCGAAATCTCCGGCGACCGCATGGTTCTCGATTTCGAGGGCACCGCGCCCCGCTGCGCCGGTCCCGTCAACATCGCCCTGCCCACCGCCGTCGCCACCGCCTACGTCGCCATCAAGCATGTCTTCCCGGCCCTGCCCGCCAATGCCGGCGTCATGCGCCCCATCGAAGTGCGCGTGCCGCAGGGATCCCTGCTTTCGGCCGAGTTCCCGGCGCCGACGGGCGGCTATACCGAAACCATTCTGCGCATGATCGACGTGATCTTCTCGGCCGTCGGCCAGGCGGCGCCGGGGCTGGCGCC
The DNA here is from genome assembly GCA_039816075.1 of Pseudomonadota bacterium. Lineage (GTDB taxonomy): Bacteria > Pseudomonadota > Alphaproteobacteria > Rhodobacterales > Rhodobacteraceae > Albimonas. Next base: position 6,949 of record JBCBYE010000061.1, read on the forward strand.
CGCCAACGCCTACGGCACGATCAACGCCCTCTCCATCGCCGGCCGGCGCGACGACGGCTCCCCCTTCGTGATGTTCTCCTTCTACGGCGGCGGCCATGGCGGCAGCGAAGAGACCGACGGGCTCAACCACGGCAATGCGCCCATCTCCACCGCCACCATCCCGCCGATGGAGATCCTCGAGGCCGCCTATCCGGTCATGTTCCGCCAATGGGCCCTGCGCCCCGACAGCGGCGGCGCGGGGGAGCATCGCGGCGGCCTCGGCGCGGTCTACGAGATCGAGCTGCTGGCGCGAAACGCCGAGGCCTTTCTCTTCGGCGAGCGCGGCCGCTTCGCCCCCAAGGGCGCCGCAGGCGGCGGCGACGGCGCGCTCAACCGCTTCGCCTTCGAAACCGCGGAGGGCGGCGAGGCGACGCCGCCGCTGGCCTCCAAGATGCGCGGCATCGCGTTGGAACAGGGGCAGGCCGTGCGCCTCGAAACCCCGGGGGGCGGCGGCTACGGCCCCGCGGCGCGGCGCGCGCCCGCCGCCGTCGCCCGGGACGTGGCCCGCGGCTTGGTGAGCGCCGACGCCGCCGACGCCGACTACGGCCCCGCCTGGCGGGAGGCGGCCGAATGAGCGGCGCGCCCCGACCCGGAACCCTGATGATCGGCATCGACGTCGGCGGCACCTTCACCGACGTCTTCATGCTCGACGAGGCCACCGGCCGCGCCGAGGTCGCCAAGGTCCCCACCACGCGCCCCGACCAGTCGGGCGGCTTTCTGGACGGCATCGCCCGCCTCGCCCCCGACGCCGCGCGCATCGCCGTCGTCGTGCATGGCACCACCGCCGGCACCAATGCGCTGCTGGAGCGCAAGGGCGCCCGCACAGGCGTCATCGCCACCCAAGGCCTGCGCGACGTGCTGGAGATGCGCCGCCGCGACCGCCCCCGCACCTGGGGCCTGCGCGGCGATTTCGAGCCCGTCGTCCCCCGCGACCTGCGCCTCGAAGTGCCCGAACGCACCCTCGCCGACGGCACGATCCGCACCCCCGTCGACCTCGACGCGGTGCGCGAGGCGGCGGAAACGCTGCGCGCGCAGGGCTGCGACGCCCTCGCCATCCTCTTCGCCAATGCCTACGCCAATCCCGCCAACGAGGCCGCGGCGGCGCAGGCCGCGCGCGAGGTCTGGCCCAACCCGCACGTCTCCGTCTCCTCGGAGATTCTGCCGGAAATCCGAGAGTTCGAACGCTTCTCCACCGCCGCCCTGAACGCCTATCTCCAGCCCGAGGTCGCCGGCTATCTCGGCCGGCTCGAAGCGGCGCTGAAGGCCGGCGGCTTCGCGGGCGAATTCCTGGTCGTGCAGTCCAACGGCGGCGTCATGACGGTGGAGACCGCCTGCGCCCGCCCCGTGCGCACCGCCCTCTCCGGCCCCGCCGCGGGCGTCACCGCCGCGGCGCATATCGCCCGCACCGCGGGGTTCGAGAACGTCATCACCGGCGATATCGGCGGCACCAGCTTCGACGTCTCGCTGATCGCCGGCGGCGCCTCGCGCCTCGCGCCGCAGACCTCGGTGGATTTCGGCCTGGTGATCCGCGCCCCGATGATCGAGATCGCCACCATCGGCGCCGGCGGCGGCTCCATCGCCTGGGTCGATCGCGGCGGCCTGCTGAACATCGGGCCCGAAAGCGCCGGCGCCGATCCCGGCCCGGTCGCCTACGGCATGGGCAACGACCGCCCCACCGTCACCGACGCCAACGTCGTGCTCGGCCGCATCGACGCCGAAAACCCCATCGGCGGCACGCTCGCCCGCCTCGACGTGGACGCCGCCGCGCGGGCGCTGGAGCGCCACGTCGGCGCCCCCCTCGGCCTCGACGCGGTGCAGGCGGCCGAGGCGGTGCTGCGCGTCGCCAACGCCCGCATGGCCGGCGCCCTCCGCCTGGTGAGCATCGAGCGCGGCTACGACCCCAAGCGCTTCGCCTTCATGCCCTTCGGCGGCGGCGGCGCGCTGCATGCGGGCGCCCTGATGCGCGAGACGGGCCTCGCCCGCTGCCTGGTGCCGCGCCATCCCGGCGTGGTCAGCGCCATGGGCTGCGTCATCGCCGACATGCGCCAGGATTTCGTCCAGACGATCAACGCCGCCGCCGACGCGGTGGACGAGGGCGCGCTCGCCGCCCTGATGCAGAGCCACCTCGACCAGGGCCACGCCCTGCTCGACGCCGCCGCCGCGACGTTCGAGGCGCGCGAGGCGGCCTTCGAGCTCGACATGGCCTATACCGGCCAGACCCACACGGTCGCCGTGCCTCTGCCCGTGACGGTCGAGGGCGGCCGCGTCCGCCCCCCGACCCGCGCCGAGATCGCCCAGGCCTTCGACGCCGCCTATCGCGCCGCCTACGGGCGCGTGCTAGACGGCGGCCTGCGTCGCGTGCTCAACCTGCGCAGCGCCGTCACCGGCCGCCGCCCGAAATTCGACCTGACCGCCCTCGCCCCGCCCGAAGGCCCGACGCCCCCGGCCCGCGCCACGCGAAAAGTGCATTTCGGCGACGACTGGCACGAAACGGCGATCCACGACCGCCTCGCCCTGCCCCCCGGCGCGCGCATCCCCGGCCCCGCGATCCTCGAACAGCCCGACACCACGGTTCTGATCGAGCCGGGGCTGGTCGGAACCGTCGACCGCTTTGGCAACACCCTGATCGAAGAGGAGACCGACGCATGACCGACGCCCCTCTCGACCCGCGGCGCACGGCGCTGCTGACCATCGACCTGCAGAACGATTTCCTGCACCCGAACGGCGCCTATGGCCGCGCCGGCCAGTCCTCCGAGGCCATCGCCGCCCTGCCCGCCCGCATCGCCCCCCTCCGCGAGGCGCTGCGCGCCAAGGGCGGCCTGCACATCTCCGCCCAGTTCACGCTGGTCCCCGGCCCGGACGGGGAGCCCCTGATCTCCCCCCACCTCAAGGCCCTCCGCCCCTTCCTGACCCGCGGCGACTTCGCCCCCGGCTCCTGGGGCAATACGGTCGTGGACGCGCTGGCCGGCCCCGACGGCGTCATCGAAAAGGTCGCCTACTCCGCCTTCTACCAGACCCGGCTGGAGTTCCTGCTCAAGGCCCTGAAGGTCGAGGCGCTGATCGTCGGCGGCATCGTCACCAACGGCGGCGTCGCCTCCACCCTGCGCGACGCGCATCTGCGGGACCTGCCGACGATCCTCCTCTCCGACGGCTGCGCGGCCTTCGACGCCGCCGTTCATGACGCGACCCTGACGTCGCTGCGCACGGTGACGCGCCAGATGACCTGCGATCAGGCGCAGGCGATGCTGGAGGCCGCATGACCCTTCGCCCCCGCCTCGCCTCGCCCAAGATCCTCGTCGCGCCCGGCATCTACGACGGTCTCACCGCGGCCCTGGCTCAGCAGGCGGGGTTCGAGGCGCTCTACCTCTCCGGCGCCGCCGTCGCCTACACTCGCCTCGGCCGCCCGGACATCGGCCTGACTTCCGTCACCGAAATGGCCGAGACCATGGCGCTGGTCGCCGACCGCACCGACCTGCCGGTCATCATCGACGCCGACACCGGCTTCGGCAACGCGCTGAACGCCCAGCGCACGATGCGGCTTTACGAGCGGGCCGGCGCCTCCGCGCTCCAGATCGAGGATCAGAGCTATCCCAAGCGTTGCGGCCACCTGAGCGAAAAACGCCTGATCCCCACGGCCGAGATGGCCGGCAAGATCGCCGCCATGGCCGATGCGCGCCGGTCCGCCGACACCCTGATCCTCGCCCGCACCGACGCCATCGCGGTGGAGGGCTACGACGCCGCCCTCGACCGCGCCGAGACCTATCTGGAGGCCGGCGCCGACATGCTCTTCATCGAGGCGCCCCGGTCCGAGGAAGAGCTGCGCGGCATCCCCGCCCGCTTCGCCGACCGCGCGCCGCTGCTCGCCAACATGGTCGAGGGCGGCGCCACCCCCATCCGCGAGGCGCAGGACCTGGAGGCCATGGGCTACTCCGCCGTCATCTTCCCCGGCGGCATCGTCCGCGCGCTGGCGAAGGTGGCGCAGGATTACTATGGCAGCCTTGCCTCCCACGGCTCCAACCGCCCCTTCGCCGACCGCATGTTCGATTTCGGCGGCCTCAACGACGTCCTCGGAACCGAGGACCTGCTCGCCGCGGGCAAGCGCTACGACCCCGATGGCTGAGGTCCTGCCGCCGCCCGGCGCCTTCGATCTGGAGGTGGAGACGCTGATCCTCGGAGCCGGCGCCTGCGGCCTCACCGCCGCCCTCGCCGCGGTCGAAGCGGGCCAGGAGGCTCTCGTCCTCGAAGGCGACCCGACCCCCGCCGGCTCAACCGCCCTCTCCGCCGGCCTGATCCCCGCCGCCGGCACGCGCCTCCAAAAGGCCGCCGGCATCGAGGACACGCCCGAACGCTTCGCCGCCGACATCCAGGCCAAGGCGAAGGGCGAGAACGACCCCGCGCTGGTCCAGGCGCTGGCCGAGGCCGCGGCCCCCGCCATCGACTGGCTGACGGAGACCCACGGCCTGCCCTTCAGCGTGGTGGAAAACTTCGACTACCCCGGCCACTCCCGCCGCCGCATGCACGGTCTGCCGACGCGCGCGGGGGCGGAGCTGATCGGCGCCCTCGCCGGCGCGGCCGAGCGCGCCGGCGCCCCCGTCGCCTGCAATCGCCGCGCCGTCGCCCTCTACGCGGACGGCGACCGCGCCGCGGGCCTGCGCGTGCAGACCCCCGACGGCGCGCGGGAAAACATCGGCTGCCGCCGCCTGATCCTCGCCTGCAACGGCTATGGCGGGAACCGCGCCATGGTCGCGCGCCACATGCCCGACATCGCCGAGGCCCTGTGGTTCGGCCACGACGCCAATCGCGGCGACGCGGTCCTGTGGGGCGAGGCGCTGGGGGCCGAGGCCCGCCATCTCGGCGCCTATCAGGGCCACGGCAACGTCGCGCATCCGCACGGGATCCTGATCACCTGGGCGGTGATCGGCGAAGGCGGCATCCAAGCGAACCGCGACGGCGCGCGGTTCTGGGACGAATCCCAAGGGTATTCCGAGGGCTTCGGCCAGCGCCTCGGGCGTCTCGGCCGTCTTGATCGCGCCCTGGCTCTCGGCATTGCGAAAGTCCTCGAACTGGCGGGCGATGGCGGCGATGCGGGCGTCGAAGATGGCGAAGGCCTCGCCGCCGGGCTGGGCGAGCACGGCGCGGGCGGCCTCGGAATACCCTTGGG
>JBCBYE010000106.1:0-9548 GCA_039816075.1 Pseudomonadota bacterium
CGGCCTCGGCCGCCGCGAACAGGTCCTCGTCGGCCACGCCCAGGTCGCGCAGGCGCGGCGCCAGGCCCGCCTCGGCGGCGAGCGCGCCGATGGACGCGGCAAGGTCGGCGCGCGGCGGCAGGTCCAGCGCCGCGGCGAGGTCGGCATAGCGCGCGTCCGCCGCGGGCGCGTTGAAGGCGAGCGCATGGGGCAGAAGGGCCGCGAGCAACCCGCCATGAGCGCGGCGGTTGCCCGGCCCGGCGGCCAGCGCATGCGCCGCTGCATGGGCGGCGCCCAGCCCCTTGTCCTGCGCCAGCCCGGCGTTCAGCGCGGCGGCCATCATCTCCCGCCGCGCATCCAGGTCGCCCGGCCGGTCGAGGACGCGGCGCAGCGCGCGCGAGGCGCCGCGCAGGCCGGCCAGCGCCATGCCCTCCGCCGGCGGATGGCAGCCGCTGGCCACATAGGCCTCCAGGCAATGGGCGATGGCGTCCATCGCCCCTTCGGCCGTAGGCCTCGGCCCCAGGTCCAGCGTCAGCGACGGATCGCAGATCGCCGCGACGGGCGCGAGCCGGCGGGAGCGGACCACGAGGCGCCGGCCATCGGTCACGGTGACCGCAAGCGCCGGCCCCACCTCCGCCCCCGCGCCGGCGTCGAGCGGCGCGGCGATGAGCGGCGGCAGACCCCGCGGAATGCGCGTTTGCCCCCCGGCGACCGCGGCGCAGCGGGACAGGGGTTCGTCCGTGGCCACGGCCAGGGCAGCGGCCTTGGCCTGGTCGATCAAGGCGCCCGGGCCGATGGCGACGATGCAGTCGCGCTCCGCCTCGGCATAGCGGCGGGCGAGGCGGCGGGCCTCGCCCTCCTCCGCGTTCACCACATCGGTTTCGAAGACATGGGCGTCGCCGCCCGCGGGCAAGGCCGGCAGCAGCCGGTCCGCCAACCCCTCCCACGCGCCGGGGGCCAGGGCCATCAGCGGTCGGCTCAGGCCGCGATGCTCCAGCTCGGTGCGCAGCGCGGGTTCGAGCACATGGTCCGCGAAATGCACGCGGCCGGCGAGACTGATCAGGGTCATGGGCGGACGCTCCGGCCGCCTCGGGATCAGGCCCGGCCCCCGGGACGGGGGCCGGGCCGTTCGATGCGCGTCAGGCGCCGGGCCTCAGCCCGAGCACTCCACCACGTCGCGCGAGGGCAGGCCGATCGCGTCGAAGTCGGCCTTGGACATGCCCAGGGTCTGGTTCACGTCCGCGACGACCTTGACCAGCTTGTTGCCCAGGCCGCCGTCCTCGTTCTTGAACACCTCGGTCACGAAATTGGTGCCGATGGCCTGGCGGTTGTCGTCGAGCGTGATCTTGCCGTTGGGCGCGTCCATCTCGAGGCCCGAGAGGCACTCGCGGAACGCCATCTGCCCCTCGCCCAGGTCGCCGCCCAGGCTGTCGATGCACATCAGCGCCGCCTTGGTGGAGTTGTAGTAGGTGGTCGCCACCAGCGACGGAGAGGGGAAGCGGTTCTCCGGCTCGCGCGCATCCTTGTAGGCCTGCACGAAGGCGCGCCAGTCGTCGCTGTCGTAGTCGTCCGCCTGCGGGCCCGAAGACGGCGTGCCCACCAGCATCTCCTGCGCGCGGCCCTTGGCGTTCAGCACGGTGCCGTCGACCATGATGGTGCCGCCGATCAGGTTCGCCTCGCCGCCGGCCTGCTGATACTGGTTGAGGAAGTTCACGGCGTCGCCGCCGCCCAGACCCAGATAGAGCGCGTCGACGTCGTCCGGCAGGGCCGCGATGATCGAGGCGAAGTCCTTGGAGCCGAGCGGCACCCAGAAGCGGTCGGTGATGACGCCGCCGGCGTTGCAGAACTCCAGCGCGAAGCCCATGAAGTTGGTGTAGGAGAAGGAATAGTCCTCGGCCACGATGGCGACCGTCTCCCAGCCCTTTTCGTTGAAGACGTAGCTGCCGAGGCCGGCCGACCACTGGGCGCCGTCCATGTTGAAGCGGAAGAAGTTCTCCGACGGCGTGACGTAGGTCGTCTCCAGCGCACCGGAAGCGCCGTTGATGAAGGTGACCTGCGGCTGCGTCTTGGAGTAGTCGCGCAGCGCGATCCCCTCGGAGCCGGAGAGCGGGCCGACGATGACGTCGACCTGGTCCTGCTCCACCAGCTTGCGCGCGGCGCGCAGGGCGCTGTCCGGCGAGGCGTCGGTGGAGCCGATGATGATCTCGATCTCCTTGCCGCCGGCCATGTTGTTCGCTTCGATCATCGCGACTTCCATGCCGCGGATGCCGTCCTCGCCGAGGATGGTGTAGGTGCCTTCGAGCGTGGCCAGCACGCCGACCTTGAGCGCGTGGCCGTCGGCGAGCGCCGGGGCCGCGAGAAGGCCCGACAGGGCCGTCGCGGACATGAGGGTTCTGAGCATCGCGTCCTCCCAGACGGTTTTCTGCGGGACGCGGCGGGGGCGTTCTTTTACGGCCCCTGAGCGCGCGCGCCCTCGGTGAGGAGGCTAGCGTGCGGGGGCCGGGCGACGGGGTTCCCCCGTGGGGGCGCGGCATACCCCAGCGTCTGATTTTCAGCGCGGCAGCGCCGCGGCCTCGCGCGCCAGCTCGCGGATGCGGTCCCAGTCGCCGTCGACGAGCGCCGCGGCAGGCGCCACCCAGCTGCCGCCCACGCAGACGACGTTGGGCAGGGCCAGCCAGTCCGCCGCCCCGGCCGCGTCGATGCCGCCCGTGGGGCAGAACGCCAGATCCGGCAGCGGCGCGGCGAGCGATTTCAGCAGCGGCCGCCCCCCGGCGGCGGAGGCGGGGAAGAACTTCATCGTGCGATAGCCCCGTTCCGCCAGCGCCATCGCTTCCGAGGCGGTGGCCGCGCCGGGCAGCATCGCCAGGCCCGCAGCCTCGGCCGCGTCCAGCAGCGCGGGCGTGGCGCCCGGGCTGACGCCGAAGACGGCGCCGGCCTCAACCGCCGCCGCGACGTCGGCCGCGGTGCGCAGCGTGCCGACGCCCACATGGGCCTCGGGCGCGGCGCGGCGCATCTCGGCGATCGCCTCAAGCGCCGCCGACGTGCGCAGCGTGACCTCCAGCGCCGTCAGCCCGCCCTCCACCAGGGCGCGCGCCAGGGGCCCCGCCTGCTCGGGCCGCTCCACCGTCAGCACCGGAACGACCGGCGCAGCGGCGCAGATCTCGGCGATGCGGGCCTGCGGATCGGCGGCCGGGCTCATCGTGCGACCTCCTGCGCCTCGCCGCCGCGCCGGCCGAACAGCCGCCGCAGCGCCACGTAGAACACCGGCGTCAGGAACAGGCCGAAGATCGTCACCCCGATCATGCCTGAGAAGACGGCGGTGCCCAGCGACTGCCGCATCTCCGCCCCTGGTCCGGTGGCGATGACCAGCGGAAACACGCCCAGAATGAAGGAGAACGCCGTCATGAGGATGGGGCGCAGGCGCAGGCGGCAGGCCTCCACCGCCGCATCGACGGGACTTCGTCCGTCCCGCTCCTCGCCTTGCTTGGCGAATTCCACGATCAGAATGGCGTTCTTGGCCGCCAGCCCGATCAGCACGATCAGGCCCACCTGCGTCAGCACGTTGTTGTCCAGCCCGCGCAGATCCACGCCGATCAGCGCCGCGGTGATCGCCGTGGGCACGATCAGCACGATGGCCAGCGGCAGCACCCAGCTTTCGTAGAGCGCTGCGAGCACCAGAAAGGCGAAGACCGCCGACAGCGCGAAGACGCCCGCCACCCCGCCGCTCGCCTGCTTTTCCTGGTAGGCCAGCTCGGTCCATTCGTATTGGATGCCCGCGGGCGCCACCTCGTCCGCCAGCGCCTCCATGATCTCCAGAGCCTCGCCGGTGGAGACGCCGGGCGAGGGCGTGCCCTGCACGGGGACCGAGACGAGCATGTTGAAACGCTGCACCAGCGCCGGGCCGGCGGTCGGCACGATCTCCACCAGCGTGCCCAGCGGCACCAGCGCCCCCGTGGCCGCGCGCACCTTGAGCGAGGCGATGTCCGCCTCCTCCAGCCGGAACGGCGCGTCCGCCTGGGCGCGCACCTGATAAAGCCTCCCGAAGGCGTTGAAGTCGTTGACATAGGAGGAGCCGAGATTGACCGACAGCGTCTCGAAGATCGCGCCGATGGGCACGTTCAGCATCTGCGCGCGCACCCGGTCGATCTCCAGATACACCTGGGGGGAGGAGGCGGAGAAGGTGGTGAAGACGCCGCCGACGCCGTCGGCCTGCTGCGCCGCGCCCATGACCGCATAGGCGGTCTCCAGGGCGCGGCGCATGTCGTCGCTCTCCCGATCCTGCAGCTGCAGCTTGAAGCCGCCGCCCGAACCGATGCCGCGGACCGAGGGCGGCGGCACGGCGATGATGAAGGCCTGACGCAGGCTCTGCATCCGGCCGAAGATGTCGCCGATGATCGTCGGCGCCGACCGGCCCGCGGCCAGCCGCTCGGGGAAATCCTCGAACACCGCGAAGATCGCGCCCTGGTTCGAGGCGCTGGTGAAGGTCGTGCCCGAAAGGCCGGCGAAGGCCGCGGCGTTGCGCACGCCTTCGATGGAATTGACGATCTTCACCGCCTCCCGCACCACGGCGTCCGTGCGCGACAGCGCGGCGCCGTCCGGCAGCTGCACCACGACGATGGCGTAGCCCTGATCCATTTCCGGAATGAAGCCGGTGGGCACCTTTTCGCTCATGAACCAGGCGCCGAAGAGGAGCAGGCCGAACGCGGCGAAGCCGGCCATCAGCATGGCCGTGGTGGACACCAGCGCCCGGATCACGGCCGCGTAGCCGGCCGACAGCGCGTCGAAGCCGCGGTTGAAGCCCCGGCTCAGCCCATCGAGCGCCCGTCCGACCGCGCCGCCCCCGCCCGACCGGCCCAGCAGCAGCGCGGACAGCGCGGGCGACAGGCTCAGCGAGTTGATCGAGGAGATGATCGTCGCGACGGAGATGGTCACCGCGAACTGCTCGTAGAACCGCCCGGTGATGCCCGCGACCATCAGGGTCGGCGCGAACACGCCCAGCAGAACCAGCGTGGTGCCGATGACCGCGCTCGACACCTCGTCCATGGTGACGCGCGCGGCCTCGACCCGGTCGAGGCCTTCGGCCAGCTTCCGTTCCACGTTCTCGACGACGACGATCGCGTCGTCCACGACGATGCCGATGGCCAGGATCAGCCCGAACAGGCTCAGCAGGTTCAGCGAATAGCCCAGCGCCAGCAGCACCGCGAAGGTTCCGACCAGCGACACGGGGATGGCCGCCAGCGGGATCAGCGCTGTGCGCCAGCTTTGAAGAAAGATCAGGATCACGATGGTGACCAGCACCACCGCCTCGAACAGCGTCTGGTAGACCGCGTTCACGCTGTCGGCGATGAAGGTCGTGGGGTCGTAGACGATCCGCACGTCCAGATCCTGCGGAAAGTCCGGGCGCAGCGCCTCCACCGTCGAGCGGATCGCCGCGGCGGTGTCGAGCGCGTTGGAGCCGGGGCGTTGGAAGATCCCGATCCCGACGGCGGGCGTCTCGTCGAGATAGGAGTTCATCGTGTAGCTCTGCGCCCCGATCTCCACCCGCGCCACGTCGCGCACCCGCACGATGCGACCGTCCTCGGTGGAGCGGACGATGACCCGGCCGAACTCTCGCGGCGTTTCCAGCCGGCCCTGCGTGGTGACGGAAACCTGGAAGGCGCTGTCCAGGTCGTTCGGCGGCGCGCCGAGCGATCCGCCGGAGACCTGCACGTTCTGCTCGCGCAGCGCGTCCACCACGTCGCCCGCCGAGAGGCCCAGCGCCGCCAGCTTGTCCGGATTCAGCCAGACGCGGGCGGAGAACGCCCGCTCGCCGAACACGGTCACGTCGCCGACGCCGTCCAGCCGCACGAAGGCGTCGCGCAGACGCGTGCGGGCGAAGCTGGAGACGTAAAGATCGTCGAGCGTGCCCTCGGGCGAGAGCACGTGCACGACCATCATCAGGTCGGGCGAGCTCTTCTTGGTGGTGACGCCGAGGTTGCGCACCTCCTGCGGCAGGCGCGATTCCGCCACCGCGACGCGATTCTGGACGAGCACCTGGGCGGTGTCGAGATCGGTGCCCAGCTCGAACGTCGCGGTCAGCGACATGGCGCCGTCGGCGGTGGAGTAGGAGGACATGTAGATCATGCCCTCCACCCCGTTGATCTCCTGCTCCAGCGGCGTCGCCACGGTGCGGGAGATCGTCTCGGCGTCGGCGCCGGGATAGGAGGCGCTCACCACGATCGAGGGGGGCGCGATCTCCGGATACTGCTCCACCGGCAGCTGCGTGTAAGCGAGCACGCCCAGCACCATGACGATGATGGAGACCACGCCCGCGAAGATCGGGCGGTCGACGAAGAAACGTCCCATGGGCTCAGTTCTCCGCGACGGGCGGCAGTTCGACCCGCTCGGGCGTCACCCTGGCGCCGGGGCGGGCGCGCATCAGCCCCTCCACCACCAGCGTTTCGGATCCGTCGAGCCCGTCGCGCACCACGCGGTAGCCGTCGATGCGCGGACCCGGCCGGATCGGCCTCGGCGATACGGCGCCGTCCTCGTCCACCAGCATCACGAGGCGCCGGTTCTGATCGGCCAGGATCGCCGCATCCGGGATCAGCACGCCCTCGTAGGGCAGCGATCCGGGCACGTTGGCGACGCCGAAGAGGCCCGGCACGAGCACGCCGTCGCCGTTGGGGATCACCGCGCGGATGCGCATGGACCCCGCGTCGGGATCCAGCCGGTTCTCCGAGAAATCCAGCACGCCCTCCACCGGCGGAATGCGGTCGTCCGACAGGGTGATGCGCACCGGCTTGCCGCCGGCGCCCTGCTGCAGCTCCGTGCCCGTGGTCCGCGCATCGGTCGAGTAGGCGATGAAATAGCGCTCGTCGATGTCGAAGTAGAAGTGCATCGGATCGACGGAGACGATGGTGGTCAGCACCGTCGCGTCCTGCTGCACCAGGTTGCCCGGCGTCACCCGCGTTCGGTCGATGCGGCCGGAGATCGGCGCGTGGATCTCGGCGAAGTCGAGGTCGATTTCGGCGTTGGACAGAGAGGCGCGGGCCTGCTCCAGCGCGCCCTGCGCGCTCAGATGCGCTTCGCGCCTGGCGTCGAGCGTGCTTTGCGGGATGTTGCCGTTGGCGATCAACGCCTCGGCGCGTTCGAGCTGTTCGAGCGTGAAGTCGAAGCTGGCCTGCGAGATCCCGATCTGCGACCGGGCCTGATCGTAGGCGTTGCGGAACTGCCGCGGGTCGATGGAGTAGAGCAGGTCGCCCGCCTCCACCAGCTCGCCGTCCTCGAAATGCACCTCCTGCAGATAGCCGGAGACGCGGGCGCGCACCTCCACCATCTCGGCGGCCTCGAAACGCCCGACGAACTCATCGTCCTCGACGATCTCCTTGACCACGGGCGAGGCGACGGTGACGGGCGGCGGCGGCTGTTGCTGGGCGAGGGCGGCGGTGGCGGCGAGCGCGGGGGCGACGAGCGCGGCGGCGATGGCCGCTGCTGCCGCCGGCGCCTTGCGGCGCGCGGCGCGGAAAGGGGGGCGGGGCATGGGGACGAGGCTCCGGCGGCAGGGTCGAGACGGCGGGAGGATCCCGCAGCCTCGACGCTAACGCGTTTCGCCGGGCGGGAGAACCGGTTTCGCCGGCGCTCCCCTCACGATCTGTCGGGCCCTTGCGCCGGCGCGACGACCGGCGCCGGTCCGGCCCCCTACTCGAACTCGATGCTCGACAGCTCCCGCCCGTCGATGGCGGCCTCGAACGCGGCGAGGCGCTTGTGGATGCTCATCAGCTCCACGATGATGGTCCAGCTGTTGACCAGGAACTGAAAGCTGTCCTCCACCCGCCCGTAGGCGCGCACCACCTGCTGGATGAAGCCCAACGTGACCGTGCCGGCGATGATCGTCGGGCCCAGCGCGATGTAGGGCACCAGCACGCCGAACTGCAGGTAGGCGTAACGCGCGACGTTGAAGTAGAGGTAGTTGAAGTACAGTCGGAAATAGTTTCGCCGCACGTTCTTGAACAGGGCCGACAGGGTGGGCGGCTCCGCCCGCGCCACGTCGTCCTCGCCCAGCACCAGCTCCTTGCGATAGGCCGCCTCCACGCGCTGATTGCGGAACTCCAACCCCGGCAGCCGGACGCCGACCAAGGCCAGCAGCCCCGTGCCGAAGATCGACCAGCACACCGCGACGAAGACCAGCGGCTGCGGAAGCGCGCCCAAGATCGGAACCTCGGTCACCTGCGCCGACAGGCCCCAGAGAATCGGCAGAAACGCCAGCAGCGTCATCACGGCCCGCACGACCCGGGACCCCAGCGATTCCATGATCGCCGCGAACTTCATCGTGTCTTCCTGGATGCGCTGCGAGGCGCCCTCGATGTGCCGCACCTTAGGCCAGATCGAGGTGTAGTACTCGTTCATGGCCGTGCGCCAGCGAAACACGTAATGGCTGGTGAAGAAGTCGGCCAGCACGGCGACGGTTATGTAGACCATGGCGATGCGCAAAAAGGTGAAAAGCTGCGCGTAGTAGTCCTCGGGCGGCACCGATCCGGGTTCGGCCAAGGCCTGCTGCAGCAGGTCGTAGAAACTGCCGAACCACTCGTTGATCATCACGTCGAGCTGCACGAGGAACCACGTGACGAAGATGATCGCCGTGGTGCCCGCCACGCTCCACAGCGCCCAACGATGCCGCCCGTAGATCAGCCAGAAGATCGCGAAGGCGCCGTAGCAGAAGCCCAGCCAGGAATAGAGCCAGACCTCCGACGTCTCCGTCGGCGCGCCCTCCGCCTCGGCGGGTAGCTGCGCGAAGTCCACCACCACGAAGTACCAGGCCAGAACGCAGATCAGCGCCCAGACCGTGCCCGACAGCACGAATTGGCGCGGGCTGGGAAAGAAGGAATGGAACATTCGTTCAGGGCTCCTCGGCCCGGGCGCGCTTGGCCAGCGCGATCAGCATGGGGCGGACTTCTTCCGGTCCGCCGAGCGGGCGATCGAACCACAGGCGCGCCGTCTCGTCGCCCAAGCTGAGGTCCAGGCCCTGAGCGTCAAGGCCCGTCAGGCGCCAGTCGCCCTCCGCTGCGCCGGCCATGCGGGCGTAGAGGGCCACGGCGTCGGCGTGATCCTCGTTCATGTGATCGACCGCCTCGCGCTCCATCTCGGCCAGTCCCGCGGGCTGGGGCGCGATCAGATCCGCGCCCGACAGCTCATACGCCTTGCCGAAGCCGCCGTTCAGCGAAGCCCGCTGCACGGTCACGCGCCAAAAGGCGAAATCGCCGAAATCGGCGTAGAGCGCGGCCTTGGGGTGTCGCGCCAGGAACCGCCCGCGCAGCGCCGCGCGCTCCGCGCCTTGAGTCCTTTCCGCCCGCCCGATCACGGTCATGCGCGGATGCGCGAGCGGGTCGCCGCGCCCCGGCTCGCCCACCAGCAGGGAGCAGCGCGGGTCCGCCTCCAGCGCGCCGAAATGCGCCGATAGCTGCGAGATCAGGAACACCGGCGCGCCGCCCGGATCGTGGCCCAGGCTGACCCGGCTGACCAGCGGATGTCCGGAGCCCGGCTCCGCCACGGCCAGCGCGGCTTGGCGCGCCAGGCGCAGAAGATCGCCG
>JBCBYE010000345.1:0-5242 GCA_039816075.1 Pseudomonadota bacterium
CGACCTGCGCGTGATCTCCGTTCCCCGCCCGCCCGACGATTTCCAGATCGGCCTCACCCGCGCCGCGGTCGAATTCCGCTTCGTCCCCTTCGGATCGGCGCCGGGGGAGAACGATATCGTCGCCGGCCGCGTCCTTTTCGACTTCGACGCGGCCGCCTTCGGTCCGGACACGCTCGATCTGCTCAAGGCGGCGCTGGACGACGCGATCCTCTGACGTGCATGCAGGGGCCATGGCCCACGACCTCGCCCCCTCGCTCGCCGATCTGCAGCGCCTGGCCGAACAGGCGTTCCAGGCGCTGCCCCCCGACATCCGCCGCGCCTGCGGCCCGCTGCTCATCGCGGTGGAGGATCTGGCGGCAGAGGAGGTGCTGGCCGATCTGGGTCTCGAAGACCCCTACGAGCTCACGGGCCTCTACGACGGCGTCGCGCTGACCGAAAAGACGGTCGACGACCTTCCCGGCCCGCCCGACCGCGTGATCCTTTACCGCCGCGCCATCCTCGACGAATGGGTCGACCGCGGCGACGTCGCCCTGCCGCGCCTCGTCTCCCACATTCTGGTGCACGAGATCGCGCATCATTTCGGCTGGTCCGACGCCCGCATCGCCGAGGTGGACCGCTGGTGGGAGTGAGCGCGCTCACCCACCGATCGGCGTGCCCTTCGCCTGCCGCGCCGCGCCGCGCTTCAGGCCCAGCTGCCGCTCGCGCCAGATGATTCCGATGCCCGCCAGCGCGATCAGGGCCGACCCGCCCAGCACCACGCTCGTCGGCGCCTCGGCGAACACGAACCAGCCCACCGCGACGGCCAGGATCATCGAGACATACTCGAACGGCGCGATCAGCCCCGCCTCCGCATGCCTGTAGGCCGAGGTCAGCAGGATCTGCCCCACGCCCCCCAGCAGTCCCGCCGCGATCAGCAGCGCCAGTTCCGCCCCCGTGGGGATGACCCAGCCGAACGGCGCCGTCAGCAGCGCCAGACCCGTGCAGGTGACGGAGAACCAGAACACCGTCGCCGCCACCGTCTCCGTCCGCACCAGCCCCCGCACGAAGACCTGCGCCAGCCCGATCAGAACCGCCGCGAACAGGGCCAGCACCGCGCCCAGCGTCTCCGTCGGCGCCGTGGCCGCCAGCTCGATGCCCTGCAGCCGCGGCGAAAGGATCAGGAACACCCCGACGAAGCCCAGCCCGATGGCCGCCAGCCGATAAAGCCGCACCTGCTCGCCCAGAAACATCGCCGCGAACATCGTCACGAACAGCGGCGCCGCATAGGTGATCGCCACGACCTCCGTCAGCGGCAGCAGGCCGAAGGCGGTGAAGATCATCGCCATCGCCGCCGCGCCGACCA
Source organism: Pseudomonadota bacterium (assembly GCA_039816075.1). Taxonomy (GTDB): domain Bacteria; phylum Pseudomonadota; class Alphaproteobacteria; order Rhodobacterales; family Rhodobacteraceae; genus Albimonas. Next base: position 1,343 of record JBCBYE010000345.1, read on the forward strand.
TCCCGCGAAAGATATGCCCCAACGGGTTGCGCGTCCCCAGCCCCCGCGGAAAATCCCCCTGCCAGGCCAGCCAGATCAGCAGCGGCGGGATCGCCAGCAGCGATCGGAAGAACACCGCCTCCCCCGGCGGCACATGCCCCGCCACCGCCTTGATGCACGAGGCCATGGCCGTCATCACCGCGACCGAAGCCACCTTCAGCGCGATTCCCCGCAACGGCGCGTCCGCATGCGCGTCGCTCGCGGCGGCGGCCGCGGCGGCCGCGGCGGCGCGCGCGGCCGCCGCGCCCTCGGCCTCATCCTCGCGATCGGTCATGGGCGGCGGTCTCCACAGGGCCATCGGACGCCCCAGCCTCTACGCCCTTCCCGCCCCCGTCGCCAACGCCGCGTCGCCAACGCCGCGTCGCCGTCCGTCCCGCGCGCCTCGCGATCCAGACGCTCTCTCGCCACCAGCAGGGCCAGCGCGACGCGCTCCGCCTCATGCCGGCGCGCGGCTCTCAGCTCGGTCCACCAGACCGCCCAACTCAGGCCCGCGGCCGCGACGACCCAGGCCAGCCGCGCATGTTCGCCCGCATACCCGATATGACAGGCGCTCAGCAGCGACAGCAGCATGTAGGCCTCGCAATAGTCCGCCAACCGCCGATGCCGATCGCGTCGATCGTCGAGCCCGTCGCACTGAGAGGCGTAGCCGGGCGGCGCGTCGCGCAGGTTGGCGAAGTGCAGCATCGCGGTCCAATCGGCGAAGGACAGGACCGGCTCGCGCGGCGGCAGCAGCGCGGCCGCGCGCGCCACCTGCGGCTCCGTCTCGATGTCGTGGACCAGATCGAGCGGCCGCCCCAGTCCATCGAACAGGCGGTTCAGCGTGGTCGCCAGCGCATGCACCGCCTGATCGGCGAGGAACACCACCGCGACGAAGACGACGATCAGGTAAAAGCCGACATCGCCGGCCGTCGCCACCACGTCCTGAAGGGCGGCGAGGTCCAGGCGCAGAACCTGCGCCAGGGCCTGGAGCAGCTGCGACGTGTCCAGCAGCGCCCCCGCCCCGCTCCCCGCCCCGCTCCCCGCCTCGTTCACGGATCTCGCCAGCAGATAGGTCGACTGCCACAGCACCCCCACCAAAGCCGCGAAGTTCAACAGCGGCAGCCCCAGCACTTTCCAGAGCTCTTCGACCAACCGGTCCACATGCGACGGCATTCGCGGTCCTCCGTTTCAATTCCATCGCGGCGCGCCCCGCTCTTTCCCTCGGGCCGCGCGCACCCCAAATGGGCGCCTGGAGCACAATCGAACGCCGGAGAGAGCCCATGTTCAACGCCCAATCCCTTCTCAGCACCCTGCTCGGCGGCGCGCAGGACATGGCGCGGCGGGGCGAGGACGCGGCCGCCGGCGCCATGGGCGTGGGCGAGGATCCCGCCTCCCGCGAGCAGTTCCGCAAGGGCGCGCTCGGCGGGGCGGCCGGCGCCGGGGCGCTGGCCCTGATCCTGGGCACCGATACCGGCCGGGACCTCGCCAAGACCGGCGTCGCCGTGGGCGGCGCGGCCCTGCTGGGCAAGCTCGCCTACGACGCCTACCAGAAGTATCAGGCCGACGCCGCGCCCGCCGGCGCCGCCCCGGCTCCGGCCCCGGCCTCGATCCCCGCGCCCACGCCCGAAACCGGCGGCCTGGCCCCCGCGCCCGCCGGGGCCGAGGACGCCAAGGCGCGCGCGCTGCTGACCGCCATGGTCGCCGCCGCCAAGTCCGACGGCCATGTGGACCAGGCCGAGCTCGCCGCCATCCAGGACAAGCTCGCCCCCCTCGGCGCCGACGCCCAGACCTTCCTGATCGGGGAGCTCGCCGCCCCGCTCGACCCCGCCCGCGTCGCCGCCACGGCGCCGGACAGCGCCACGGCGCGCGAGATGGTGGCCCTAACCGCCGCCCTGATCGACCCGAACGATCCGCCCGAGGCCCTGTGGCTGGAGCAGCTCGCCGACGCGCTCGGCGTCGCCCCGGCCCTGCGCGTGCAGATCCAGAAGGGCGTGGCGCAGGGGGCCGTCTGAGGGCCGACGACCCCCGGCATGGAACCCCTCGATGACAGGCTGCCGGGACCCTTGGCGAACGCGTTTGGGGGCGCTAGATTCAGGTTGGATTGACCGGGGGCCTTGGCCCGATGCTCAAGGGGAACACCATGCGCCGACCGCTCGTTGCGGCCGCGATCGCCGCGGTTATGGCCACGCCTGCGTCCGCGGTGACGCAGCAATTGGTCTCGATCGACTTCCAACCCTCCGTCGACAACGACGTTCCGCTGTTTTCGGGTCAGGAGCCGGTGGCGGCGGCGGCGAGCCCCGCTTTCGCGGGCGCCAACGTCTGGAACGGCTCCGGCTTCGAATTCGGGCCCAACGTCGGGGGCGATGACCCGCGGACCGAGCCCTATGTCTTCGGCAACCTCCTGAACTCGGACGGCGTTTCCACGTCGGTCGGCCTGAAGCTCGGGAAGGACGCCTTCGCGTGGGAGGTCGGTCTGCGTCCCGGCTTCGGCGACAGGCCCGATCATGGCGGCCAGGCGCTGCACGACTCCTACCTGTTCGTCGGCGGCTCCGACGAGACGGAGACCGACGACGCCAAACGCTTTCGTCCCCTGTCGCTGGAGTTCGAGATCTTCGGTCTCGATCACGGCGGATCCTATGCGCTCTACTTCCACGCCGCCAAGGGCAACGACCCCAATCACTCGGGTTTCGTCACCCTCGACGAAGACGGCGACGCGGACCTGGCGGACGAGACGGGACGGCTTCTGGAGAATGATTGGACCGATCCCACGGATGTGTTCTACGATCTCGTCACCGCGGGATCGGACGGGCGCATCGTCGGCCGCTTCGACGTGCGCGACGTCGCCGGTGACGTTCGCGACGAACTCAACGTCGCCGGGTTGCAGATCGCCCGCGTCCAGCCCATCCCCCTGCCCGCAGGCGCCGCGCTGCTGCCGGCGGCGCTCGGCCTCGCCTTGGCGTTGCGGGGCCGGCGCCGCTGAGGCGGCGCGCCGCCTTGGCCCGGCCCGGCCCCTGAGCTAAGGGGAGCGCCCGCAGGGCCGAGGGACGCGCGTATGTTCAACAGCTTCGGACGATTCTTCCGGGTCACCACCTGGGGCGAAAGCCATGGGCCGGCGCTCGGCTGCACGGTCGACGGCTGCCCGCCGGGGATCGAGGTGGCCGAGCCCGACCTCCAGCAGTGGCTCCACCGCCGCCGTCCCGGACAGTCGCGCTACACCACCCAGCGGCGCGAACCGGACGCCGTGCGCATCCTCTCCGGCGTCTACGAGGGGCGCACGACCGGCACGCCGATCCAGCTGATGATCGAGAACGCCGACCAACGCTCCAAGGACTACGGCGACATCGCCGAGACCTTCCGCCCCGGCCACGCGGACCTGACCTACTGGCGCAAATACGGCATCCGCGACCCTCGCGGGGGCGGGCGCAGCAGCGCCCGCGAAACCGCGGCGCGCGTCGCCGCCGGCGGCGTGGCGCGCCAGGTCCTCGCCGTCCTCGCCCCGGACCTCGCCCTCAAGGGCGCGATGGTGCAGATGGGCGCCCACGCCACCGCGACCCGCGACTGGCACGAGGTCGAGAACAACCCCTTCTGGACGCCTGATCCAAATGCGGCCTCAGATTGGGCCAAGTATCTGGACGGCTTGCGGAAATCGGGCGACAGCGTCGGCGCGGTGATCGAGGTTGTCGCCTCGGGCGTTCCGGCCGGCCTTGGCGCACCGATCTACGCGAAGCTCGATCAGGACCTCGCCAGCGCGATGATGTCGATCAATGCCGTGAAAGGCGTGGAGATCGGCGACGGTTTCGCCTCGGCGACGTTGACCGGATCCGATAACGCCGATGAGATCCGCATGGGCGCCGACGGCCCGCAGTATCAGTCAAACCATGC
>JBCBYE010000804.1:0-1862 GCA_039816075.1 Pseudomonadota bacterium
ACCCCTCCCAGCGCGCCCGCGCGGCCTCGTCGCTCTCGCGCGCATCGACCCAGGCCGCGCCGCCGGGCCCCGCCTCCTTCTTCCAGAAGGGCGCCTCGGTCTTGAGGAAGTCCATCACGAAGGCCGCCGCCTCGAAGGCCGCCTGACGGTGGGGCGAGGCCGCCGCCGTCAGCACGATGCGGTCCGCCGGGGCCAGGGTTCCGAACCGATGCACCGCCAGCGCGCCCTGCAGCGGCCAGCGCGCCGCCGCCCGCTGCAGAATCGCGGTCAGCGCCCGCTCGGTCATGCCGGGATAATGCTCCAGCGTCATGGCCGTGATCGGCGCGCCCCGGGCCGTGTCGCGCACCAGGCCGGTGAAGGTCGCCACGGCGCCGATGTCGGCCCGCCCCTCGGTCAGGCGCGCGACCTCGGCCGACAGGTCGAAATCCTCCGCCTGCACCCGGGCGATCAGCCGCGGCGCCGGGCTCATCCGCCCGTCACCGGGGGAAAGAACGCCACCTCGCGCGCCCCGGCGAGGGGGGCGTCGAACTCCACCGCCTCCTGGTCCACGGCGACCCGCAGGGCGGAGACGTCCTCGAAGGCCGCCGCATGGCGCGACGATCGCGCGCGCAGCTCCGCCACCAGCGCCGCGGGCGTGGCGGCCTCGGTCTCCACCTCCTCCAGCGCGGCGCCGATGCGCTCGCGCAACCAGGCGAAATAGAGCACCCGCATCACGTCTCCTTCCCCGTCTCGGCGCCTCGGGCGAACGCCGCGCGGAAATAGCTCCACCCGGTGATCGCCGTCAGGACCGCCGCGATCCACAGCAGCGCGAAGCCGATCCAGGGCAGCGCCTGCGCGCCCCAATGGGCCAGCGCGACGCCGCGCGCATCCGGCAGCTCGCCCGCGACGGTCCTCATATAGTCGGCCGGCCCCATCTGATGAAACAGCAGCGCGGCGCGCTGCTCCGCCCAGGCCCAGGCGAGCAGGGCGCCCAGCGCCGTCATCTGCACGCCGGTCTTCCACTTGGCCAGCCGCGTGACGGGCACCGCGACGCGCCCGGCCAGGAACTCCCGCAGGCCGGACACGGCGGTTTCGCGGCACAGAATGACGACCGCGGGGATCAGCGAGACGGCGCTCAGCCCGGTCTGCACGACGATCAGCAGCAGCGCGACGGCGACCATGGCCTTGTCGGCGATGGGGTCCATCATGCGGCCGAAGGCGCTCTCGGCGTTCAGGGCGCGGGCCAGCTTTCCGTCGAGCCAGTCGGTGACCGCGGCGGCGGCGAAGAGGATCAGGGCCGCCAGATCCGCGTCGGGCCGGGGCAGCGCCAGATGCACCCAGGCGATCCCCGGCGCGGCGAGCAGGCGAAAGCCGGTCAGCAGATTGGGCAGCGATCGCATGGGGTCCTCCGCCGCGACGGATCGGCCCCGCCGTTGTCCGCCCGCTCCCGCCCCAGCGCAACCCCGCCGAACCGCCGCGCGCGTCGCGCGCGCCGCGCGAGCGCGACGCGCGCGCGCAGCGACTGCCGTGCGCCGAGCGTCGACCGCCCAACAAGCGTGGCCATCACGGACCGCACGCCGCGGCCAAAGCCCACCGCCTCCGAAACGCCTCGCCGCGCATGACGCCGCCGCGCCTGCCCCCCCCGCCCCGCTCACACCAAGGAGGCCCCGGATCAAGTCCGGGGCGAGACGCCGCCCGACCTCCCGCCAGCGCAGACCAAGGAGGCCTGGACAAGCCGAGTCGTCGAAAGGGTCAAGGCTCGCAAGCGCCCTTGGCGCGCAGCGACCGCGCAAAGCGCGGCTTGGCCTTGAGGCTTTCGGCGACTCGGCGAACGCTCGCCAGAGGCCCGCCCTTGCGGGCCTTCTCAGCAGAATCGCGTCTTC
>JBCBYE010000676.1:0-2475 GCA_039816075.1 Pseudomonadota bacterium
ACGATCTCCCTCGACGGCTCGCCTTCGTGCCCAAGGGCGGCGCCCGGTGCAAACGCGGCGCTCGGCAGGCGCCGCTCGCCACCCCGAGACCGGCGCCCCGGACCTGATCCGGGGCCGCCTCAGGGGGCCGCCGAGCAGGCTTTCTCCGCGGAAGGCCCCCGCGCATCGCAGCGCCTTCGAACCTCTCGCCACGATCTCCCTCGACGGCTCGCCTTCGTGCCCAAGGGCGGCGCCCGGTGCAAACGCGGCGCTCGGCAGGCGCCGCTCGCCATCCCGCGGCCGGCGCCCCGGACCTGATCCGGGGCCGCCTCAGGCGGCGGCCGAGCAGGCTTTGTCCGCGGAAGGCGCCCGCGCATCGCAGCCCCTTCGAACCTCTCGCCACGCCCCCCTTCGAGCGCCGCCGGCACGCCCAAGCGCCGCCGGCCCCCGCCCGAGCCTCCCCGACCCCGCCTCGCATCGCATCGCCCCGCCCCGCCCCGCATCGCCAAGACCGACCGCGCCGAGCCGCCGCCCAGGGCGCCCGGCGCGGCCGTCACGCAAAAACCCCATGCACGCTCCACCGCCCCTCCCAGCCCGGCTCCGACCCCGGCCCGCCGCGCGTCACGAACAGCCACAGGCGCGCGCCCGCCGCCGTCTCCACCCGCCAGTAATCCCTGGCCCCGCCGCGCCAGGCCGGATCGTCCATCCACCATTCCGGCGCGATCCGCTCCGGACCCGCCGACGCCACGGCCCGATGCTCCGCCCCCCGCCAGCGGAACCGGCGCGGCGGCGCGGCCGAGGCCTCGCCCTCCAGCGGCGTCGCCGGCTCAGGCGACAGCAGCAGCGCCGGGCGCGGCGCCGGCGGCGGCGGCCAGACCTCGGCCGCCTCGGTCCAGGCCGCCGCCGACAGATGGTGGCTCTTCTCCGGCAGATGGCTGTCGGCGGGCTCCAGCCGCATCAGCCGCTCCAACCCGATGCGCGCCCCCAGCCGCCCCAGCAGATCGGCGAAGGCGTCGCCGCCGCCCGGCGCCTGACGCGCCGCCGCCTCCGCCCGCGCCTCGAAATGCCCCGCATGCTGGCGCGCCGCCAGGGGCTCCGTCAGCACCGCCTCCAGCCGCACCGCGTCGATGCCGAACCCCGCGTCGAACCGGTCCAGCGCCGCCGCGAACAGGGGCGCCAGCCGCGCCGCGTCCCGCGTCGGGCGCGCCAGCCCCACCTCCTCCGCCTGCGCCTCGCCGTCCACCCGCCGCGCCGCCAGCCGCAGGCGCCGCGCGCCGCGGCCCGCCTCCTCCAGCCGCCGGCAGACCTGGGCCAGCAGGCGCGCCAGCGCCGCCTCCAGATCCGCGCGCAGCCCGATCGGCTCGGGCAGGGTCAGCCGCGCGGCGAAGATCGGCTCGGGCGCCGCCGGGCTCACCGGCTCGGGCACGGCGCCCAGCGCCTGATCCAGCCGCAGCACCAGGTCCGAGCCGAAGCGCCGCGCCAGCGAGGCCCGCGGCACGCCCGCCAGATCCCCGATCCGCGCCAGCCCCAGCCGCGTCAGCCCCGCCGCCGTTTCCGGCGGGATGCGCAGCGCCCGCGCCGGCAGATCGGCCAGCGCCGCGCGCCCCGCCCCAGGCGGCGCGATCACGGCCGAGGCGCCCCCCGAACCGGCCCCCGCCCGCCGCCGCGCCGGCGTGCGCACCCGCGTCGCATAGGCGTCGACCTGGATGGCATCCCCCGTGCGCGCCCCCGGCGCCGGCCCCGCCGCGCGCCCGCCGAAGCGCGCCAGCGCCCAGGCCGCGCCGCGCGTGTCCGCCACGCCCAGCCGCGCCGTCAGGCCCAGCTCGGCCAGCGCCTCGCCCAGGGCCTCGGCCATCTCCGCCTCGCCCCCCCACAGATGCGCGCAGCCGGTGATGTCCAGCGCCAGGCCCCCCTCGCCCTGCGCCTCCGGCCCCTCGCCGCGCTCCTCCGCCGTCCAGGGGGACCAGCGGCGCGACCAGCGCAGAAGGCCGGCGCGAAAGCGCGCCAGGTCGCCCGGCGCCTCGGGCCGCACCGTCAGCGCCGGCAGGATCGCCCGCGCATCGGCCAGCGCCATGCCCGCCGAAAGGCCCGCCGCCTCCGCCGCCGCGTTGAGCGAGACGAGCCGCAGGGCCCCCCGCGCCTCCGCCGCCACGGCGAAGGGCGGCTCGGCGTCCTCCGCCCCCAACTGCGCTCCCCGCTCCGCCCCCAACTGCGCCCCCGACGGCGCCAGCGCGTGATGCGCCAGGGCCGGCCGACGCAGCATGCGCTCCGCCGCAAGGCGCGGCAGCCAGACCGAGAGGATGCGGCGGCGGGTCATGGCGGGCGAGGCGACTCGAATGTTCCTGTCTTGTTCTCATTCTGGACCAGACCTGCGAAAAGTCGAGTCCCCCCACGCTCGTCCCCAGCCCCCGTTCCCCGGCGCGCGGCCCGCCCGCCCTCCCCCGGCGCGCCGGGGACCGGGGCGCCGGGGAACGGGGGCGCCGGGGAACGGGAGCG
>JBCBYE010000286.1:0-5975 GCA_039816075.1 Pseudomonadota bacterium
CCGCGCCGATAGCCGCCCAGATGCAGCAGAAACGGCAGCCCTCCGGCCGCCGCCGTCTGCGCATCCGTCTCGGAATCCCCCACGAACACCGCCCGCGCGCCCAGCCCCTGCAACGCCGCCGCCAGCACGCGCGGGTCGGGCTTGAGCACTTCCGCCCCGCCCGGCCCCACGACGCTGTCGCCGCCGACCACACGGTCGACGGCGAAGCCCAGCCCCTCCAGCAGCCGCCGCGCCTTGCCCGCGGTCTTCTGGGTGCACACGCTCACGCGCCACCCCTCCGCCCGCAGCGCCGCCACCGACCGCACCGCGCCGGGATAGGCCGTCGACGCCTCCAACGGATCATAGGTCTCGCGAAACCGGGCCAGCCAGGGGCCGACATCGCCGCCCGGCACGCCGCCCGTATGCTCCAGCAGCCGCTGGACCTGCACCCGCTGCCCGCGCCCGACGAAACCCACATAAGTCTCGACCGACACCGGCGCCCGCCCCAGCGTCGCCAGAACCCGGTTGCCGGCGGCGCACAGCGACGGCGCGCTGTCCGCCAGCGTCCCGTCGAGATCGCAGACCAGGACCGCCGCGCTCACTCCCGCACCAAGCTCTCCACGAACCGTCGGACCCGCGGCGCGAACACCCAGGCCGCCGGAAACGCCACCGCCCAGCTGGGCAGCCAGGCGTCGCGCAGCCAGACGGTCATGAAATCCTCGGACAGTCCCGCCGCGCGCAGCGTGGCGACGCCCGAGACCATGCAGCTCATCCCGCCCGACAGCAAAAACGCGAACAGCGGCGTGACGTAGCGGCGATTCACGCCGCCCGCCGCCACTTGATCGAACAGCCCATGGACGGCGTCTGATCCTCCGGGCCGCGCCCGATCTCGGTCACACGGCGCATCGCCTCGAACAGCTCCCGCCGCCCGTCGCCCTCGCGCCCCGGCGTGCCGTCGTCCAGCCGCCCGCGATACTGCAGGCCCAGCGCCGCGTCGTAGCCGAAGAAATCCGGCGTGCAGACCGCGCCGTAGGCCTTGGCCACCTTCTGCGACGCGTCATGCAGATAGGGGAAGGGAAACCGATGCCGGCGCGCGAACTCTCCCATGCGCTCCGGCGCATCGGCCGGATAGGCCTCCGCATCGTTCGAACAGATCGCCACCGTGCTCACCCCGATGTCGCGCAGCGCGTCGGCCTCGCGCACCAGCTTCTCGGCCACCGCCACCACGTAGGGGCAGTGATTGCAGATGAACATCACCAGCGTGCCCTTGGGCCCGCGGCACTCCTCCAGCGCATAGATCTGCCCGTCCGTGTCCGGCAGCATGAAATGCGGCGCCGGCGTGCCGAACGCGCAGACGGGGGGCCTCGTCAGGGACATGGCGGATCCTCCTTGCCTCGCCCCACCTCGCCCTCAGCGCGCCGGCGCGTCAACCGGCTCGCCCAGGCGGCTCAGCGAAAACACGCCCAGGGCCAGCGCGATCCCCGCGGCCGAGATCAGCGGCAGCGGCCCCGCCCCCACCGCCTCGTAGGCGGCCCCGCCGGCGGCCGACCCCACCGCCATGCCCACGTAAAGCGCCGAGGAATTGAACGCGAGCGCCAGGGGCGCGCGTTCCCCGGCCAGACGCACCAGCCGCGCCTGCATCGGCGCCATGATCATCAGCCAGGACGCGCCCATCAGCACCAGCGTCGCCACCGCCGCCCAGAACGGCTGGGGAAACGCCCACATCCCCGCGCAGCCCAGCGCCGACAGCGCCATGCCCGCGGCGATGGTCCGCTCCACCCCCAGCCGGGCGCTGACCGGGCCGCTGAGGATGTTGGCCAGCACTCCCACCAACCCGTAGCCGAACAGCATCGCGGGCACGAACTCCCGCGCCAGCCCCGCCTCCTCCACCAGCCAGACCGAGATCAAGCCGTAGACGACGAAGCCGCCCGCGAACTGCATCGCCACGGCGCCGACGGTCAGCCCCTGCGCCCGGCTCGCCAGCACGCTCAGCAGCGCCAGCGCGCTGCCTCGGGCGCCGCGGTTTTCCGCCGGCACCGTCCACCAGACCGCCGGCGCGCACAGCAGCGCCGCGCAGCCCACGGCGATCCAGGCCTCGCGCCAGCCCAGCTGCTGCGCCAGAAAGCTCGACATGGGCACGCCCGCGACGGAACTGACCGTGATGCCTCCGAACACGATGCTCAGCGCCACCGCCCTGCGCTCCGGCGGCACGAGGCTGGCCGCCGCGGCCGCCGCCGTGGGCCCGATCAGCGCCGCGGCCAGCGCCATGCCCGCGCGCGCGCCCGCCGCCGTGATCCAATCGCCCGAGGCGGCCAGCGCGAAGCAGCTCAGCGCGCTCAGACCCATGGCGCAGGCGAGCACCGCTCGCCGCGACAGATGCCCCAGCGCCGCCTGCAGCAGCGGCGCGCTCACCGCATAGACCGCCGCGAACACCGTCAGCAGCAGCGCGACGTCCGCGGTCGTCACGTCCAGCGCCGCGCGCATCTCCGCCACCATGCCCACCACGGACAGCGACGTGACGCCCACCACGAACTGCCCCGTGGCCAGCGCGTACAGCGCCGCGCGCCCGCTCATCGGGCCCGGGTCAATTGAGGATCAGCTCCGGCCCCATGAAGTAGTTGGGCAGCAGCGTGCTGAGGCTGGGGATGTAGGTGACCATGATGAGGAACGCGAACAGGATCACCAGCCACGGCGCAGCCGCCTTGACCACGTCCCACACGCCCATGCCCGCCACGCCCGACGTCACGAACAGGTTCAGCCCCACGGGCGGCGTGATCATGCCGATCTCCATGTTCACCACCATGATGATGCCCAGATGGATCGGATCGATGCCCAGGCTGATGGCGATGGGAAACACCAGCGGCGCCACGATGATCAGCAGGCCCGACGGCTCCATGAACTGGCCGCCGATCAGCAGGATCACGTTGACGATCACCAGGAACATGATCGGCCCGAGGCCCGCATCCAGCATCGCGCCGGCGATCTGCTGGGGGATCTGCTCGTCGGTCAGCACGTGCTTCAGGATCAGCGCGTTGGCGATGATGAACAGCAGCGTGACCGTCAGCTTGCCGCCCTCGAACAGCGCGTCGCGCGTGTCGCGGTGGATCCAGACGGTCAGGATCGCCCAGGGACGCCGGATCAGCGAATGCGGCGCCGTATCCGCCACCATGGCGCCCACGGGCTGATCCGCCTTCAACGGCCCCATGTCCCGGTAGATGAAGTTGGCGATGAGAAACGCGCAGACCGCCGCCACCGCCGCCGCCTCGGTCGGCGTGAACACGCCGCCATAGATGCCGCCCAGAATGATGACGATCAGAAACAGGCCCCAGGCGGCGTCGGCGGCCGAGGCGCCGACCTCGCCCCAGCCCTGCCATTCGCCCGTGGGCAGGTTCTTGACCTTGGCCGTGACGTAGATGCCGACCATCAGCATCAGGCCGGCCAGCAGGCCCGGAATGACGCCGGCCAGGAACATGCGTCCCACGCTGACGTCGGTCGCCGCCGCATAGACCACCATCACGATGGAGGGCGGGATCAGAATGCCCAGCGTGCCCGCGTTGCAGATCACGCCCGCCGCGAACTCCTTGGTGTAGCCCACCTGCCGCATGCCCGCGATCACGATGGTTCCGATGGCCACCACCGTCGCCGGAGAGCTGCCGCTCAGCGCCGCGAACAGCATGCAGGCGAAAACGCCCGCGATGGCGAGACCCCCCGGATAATGCCCCACGCAGGCGATCGAAAACCGGATGATCCGCCGCGCCACGCCCCCCGTCGACATGAAGGTGGAGGCGAGAATGAAGAACGGAATCGCCAGCAGCGTCGCATGCTCGGACATCGCGTCGAACATCGACTTGGCGATGGCGCCCAGCGAGCTGTCGGAGAAGACCAGCAGAAAGATCGTCGAGGAAAAGCCCAGCGCCACCGCGATGGGCGTGCCGATCAGCAGCAGGCCGATGATCATGCCGAAGAGGATCGCGACTTCCATCTCAGACGGCCTCCTCTTGCGCGGCGCGGCGGGCGGCGACGTCCTCGAGGGCGTCCTCCACCTCGTGGCTGGCGACCAGCGTCTCGCGCGTGCCGTTCCAAACGTCGATCCCGGCGAGGATGAAGCGCACGCTCAGCAGCAGCGCGGCCACCGGCATGATGACGTAGGGGATCAGCCGCGGGATCTTCTCATAGGGCTCGCCGACGTTGAACCACTCGGCGAAGTAGGGGTTCAGCCAGGCCGGCATCGGCACGTCGTCCGTCTCGAACCAGCCGCGCCCGCGCACGTCGTCGAAGCCGGTGGGGAACCAGCGGCCGGTGGTGGGCTGCAGCTCGGCGAAGGGCGCCCAGAAATCCCAGCCGCCCTTCAGCAGCAGCAGCGCGAAGACGATGCAGACCGCCGCGCAGACCAGGCCGAGCGCCTTGCGCGGCCCCGGCGGCAGCGCCTTGACCAGAACGTCCACGCCCAGATGGGCCGAGGTCTTCACGGCATAGCTCGCGCCCAGCAGCACCAGCCACGCGAACAGATACGTCGTCGTCTCCAGCGCCCACAGAATGTTCGAATTGAAGGCGTAGCGCACCACGACGTTGGCGAAGGTGATGATCGTCATCAGGCCGAGGATCACGGCGATCACCGTCTCCTCCACCGCATTGACCGCACGGCCGAGCGCGGTGCTGGGCGCGGATTTGGACTGCTGGCTCATCGAGGCCTCCCGGATCGCCGAAGACCGCCGCGCAGGGCGCGGTCGCCCGTTCTTGGTCGTCACGTCGAGATCGTCAGGTCGAGATCGTCCGCCCGTCGCCGCCCCGACGGGGCCGGGCCGCCTCGTCCGGGCGGCGGCGCAGGGACGGGCGCCGCGCGCCCGTCCCCTCGGCGTCGATCTCGGATCACGCCCGGCTCAGATGCCGGCGTTGATCTCCTGCGCCGCGGCGATCATGTCCGCGCCCACGTCGCCCTCGAACTGATCCCAGACCGGGCGCATCGCCTCGACCCAGGCCTGGCGCTGCTCGGGCGTCAGCTCGCGGATCACGCCGCCGGCCTCGACGATGGCCGCCCGCGCCTCCTGGTTGACCTTCAGCGCCTCGCCGTTGCGGGTCTCGGTGACCTCGCGCAGGATCTGGGCGAACTGCGTGCGCACGTCCTCGGGCAGCGCCTCGAACCAGTCGACCGAGGTCACCACCAGATAGTCGATGATGCCGTGATTGGTCTCCGTCACGCCGTCCTGCACCTCGAAGAACTTGCGGCCGTAGATGTTCGACCAGGTGTTCTCCTGCCCGTCGACCACGCCCTGCTGCAGCGCGCCGTAGACCTCGGCGAACGCCATCTTCTGCGGCGCGCCGCCGATGGCCTCCATCTGCGCCACCAGCACGTCCGAGCTCTGCACGCGGAACTTCAGTCCCTCCGCGTCCGTCGGCAGCATCAGCGGCTTGGACGCGCTCATCTGCTTCATGCCGTTGTGCCAGAATTCCAGGCCCAGCAGGCCGCGGCGCACCATGCTCTCCTTCATCGCCGATCCGGCGTCGGACAGCTGGAACGTGTTCACCGCTTCGATGTTCTTGAACATGAAGGGCAGGTCGAAGATGCGGAACTGCTTGGTGAACTTCTCGAACTTCGACAGGCTCGGCGCCGCCAGCTGCACGTCGCCGGCCAGCATCGCCTCCAGCACCGTGTCGTCGTTGTAGAGCGTGGAGTTCGGGAAGACCTCCATGCACATCTTGCCGTCCATCTCCGCGTTCACCCGCTCCATCAGCAGGGTGGCCGCGATCCCCTTGGGGTGACGGTCGGTGTTGGTGACGTGGCTGAACTTGACCACGATCTCGCCGTCGTCGCAGGCCGCGTAGGCCGCCGGAGCGCCGATCAGCGTCGCCGCGGCCGCGGCCGCCAGAACCATGTTGCGCATTTGAACCTCCCAGTATCGCGCTTATTGCGCGCGGCGCTTACCGCGCCGCGGACATGGGCGCAATCGTGCGCGCCCTGCGGCGCATCCGCAACCGGCCGCGCGATCAATTCGACC
>JBCBYE010000547.1:0-3388 GCA_039816075.1 Pseudomonadota bacterium
CAAGCGCTATCGCCCCTGGTTCGTGTTCGAGGACGGCCGTCCCTGGCCCGAAGAGGACTGGGAGCTCAGCTCCACCTACCGCGCCGTGATCGAAAGCCAGCGCGACGACGACGTGTTCCAATGGGGCCCGCTGACCTTCGCCCACAACACGCCGTTCCTCTACACGTTCTGGCTGTCCAAATGGTGGCGCATCCGAGAGATCGTGGAGCATGGCGCCAACTGGATCTCCGGCTGCGCCAACCACGACACCCTGCGCCGCGGCACCCAGATCAGCCCCAAGCTGAACATCAACACGCGGCTGGGCGAAACGCGGATGGACATCCTCGACCACGCCTACGACAACCCCGCGGTCTGGATGCTGACCTATGCGGCCCTGCCGGGCGTGCCGATGGACTTCCTCAACGCCGCGGCGCGGGCGTCCTGGGGCTTCATCCGCAACCAGGACGACCGCTATGGCGTGAAGATCGTCGCCGAAGAGGCGATCAGCCTCGACTGGCAGGTGGACGAACGCGCCTACGAGGCCGCCGGCGCCTTCACCCGCCTCAAGGCCGAGGGCTTCGAAGAGCGCGAGGATCTCGCCCGCCTTCTGCGCCTCCTGCCCGCGCTGGTGGAGGTTACGGACTACGACCTCGACGTCATCGCCACGCTGCTGAACGCGGTGGACCCGCCGCTGGCCGGGCCGGCCCCCTACGACCCCGCGACGCTCAAGCGGGTGGCGCGGGCGTGGATGGACGACATGCACGACCACTGCAATCTGGCCGGGCATCTCGATCGTCTTTCGGACGCGCAGACGGCCTATGCGCTCGACATGCGCCGCTTCCGCCTGCATCGGCCCTGGCTGCGCGCCAATTTCGGTCCGCGCGACCGTTTCTCCTATGCGCAGCCGGTGGACGGCACGGTGCTTTTCACCTCCTTCCGCCATGGTCCGGACGGCGAGCAGGTCTATGCCGTCATGCATATGGAAGGCGGCCCGACGCCCGAATTCGATCCCCTCTCGCTCGACCCTCAGGCCGCCGCGTCCGAGGGGTGGCAGGTGGCGCTGCGCACGCCCACCATCGGGCCGGACTATGCCGGCGGCCCGCTGACCCTGCGCGACAGCATGGGCGTCGTGTTCACCCGCCGCGATCCCTGAGCGACGCGCGAATCGGGGCGACCGCGGCCGCGCGCTCTGCTAGAGGCGGCTCAAGAACAAAGCGCAGGGAGGGGGCTTTCCATGGCCGACGCTAGCAGCGACCTGACCGGCCTCGCCCGGCAAAGCATGGCCTTCGTGCTCGCCGGCGGCCGCGGCAGCCGCCTAAGGGAACTGACGGACGTGCGCGCCAAGCCCGCCGTCTACTTCGGCGGCAAAAGCCGCATCGTCGATTTCGCCCTCTCCAACGCCGTCAATTCCGGCATCCGCCGAATCGGCGTCGCCACGCAGTACAAGGCGCATTCGCTGATCCGCCATCTGCAGCGGGGCTGGAACTTCTTCAGCTCCGGCCGCGGCGAACATCTCGACATTCTGCCCGCCTCGCAGCGCGCGAACGAGCGCGACTGGTATCTGGGCACCGCCGACGCGGTCATGCAGAACATCGACATCATCGAGGATTACGACCCCCGCTGGATCGTCATCCTGGCCGGCGATCACATCTACAAGCAGGACTATGCCCGCATGATCGCCCAGCATGCGGAAACCGGGGCCGAGGTCACCGTCGGCTGCGTGGAGGTGCCGCGGGCCGAGGCCAAGGCCTTCGGCGTCATGGCCGTCGACGCCCAGGGCCGCATCACCGACTTTCTGGAAAAGCCCGCCGATCCGCCGCAGATGCCCGGCCGGCCCGGCGTCAGCCTCGCCTCCATGGGCATCTACGTCTTCGAAACCCGCCGCCTGATGGAGCGTCTGCGCGAGGACGCCGCCGACCCCGAGACGGAGCATGACTTCGGCAAGAACATCATCCCCCGCATCGTCGCCGACGGCGGGGCCTGGGCGCATTCCTTTTCCGAAAGCTGCGTCATGACCGGCGGAGAGACGCAGCCCTATTGGCGCGACGTGGGCACCGTCGACGCCTTTCACCGCGCCAATCTGGACCTCTGCGCCCTGGATCCGGAGCTCGACATCTACTCTTTCGACTGGCCCATCTGGACCTACTCGGAACTGACGCCCCCCGCCAAGTTCGTCCATGACCATGACGGGCGCCGCGGCCAGGCGGTCAGCAGCCTCGTCTCCGGCGGCTGCGTGGTCTCCGGCGCCTCGGTGCTCGAAAGCCTGCTCTTCACCGGCGTGCGCGCCAACTCCTTCTCGGACGTCACGCGCACCGTGGCGCTGCCCTATTGCGACATCGGCCGCCATGCGCGCCTGACCGACGTGGTGCTCGACCGCGGCGTGCAGGTGCCCCAGGGCCTCGTGATCGGCGAGGACCGCGAAGAGGACGCGCGCTGGTTCCGCGTGACCGAGGGCGGCGTGACGCTGGTCACGCAGAAAATGCTCGACGCCCGCGCGGCGGCGCTGGACTGACCGCGATGCGCGTCCTCTCCGTCGCCTCCGAATGCGTCCCCCTGGTCAAGACCGGGGGTCTGGCCGACGTGGTCGGCGCCCTGCCGGCCGCCCTCGCCGCGCAGGGCGTGGAGATGCGCGTCATGCTCCCCGCCTATCCCGGCCTGGCGGATCGGTTGCAGCGCGTCGAAACCCAGCGCCTCGGCCCCGACGAGCGGCTGCTGATCGGCGAGGCCGACGGCCTCTCCCTCGTCCTCTTCGACGCGCCGGAGCTTTTCGCCCGCGACGGCGCCGGCCCCTACGCCTCGCCCGACCGGCGCGACTGGCCCGACAACTGGCGCCGGTTCGGCCGCTTCAGCGCCGCCGCCGCCCTCGCCGCGCGCGACGGCGCCGCCGGCTGGCGGCCGGACGTCGTGCACGCCCATGACTGGCAGGCGGGCCTCGTCCCCGCCTACCTGCACGGCGGCGGTCCCCCCGTCGTCCTCACCCTGCACAACATCGCCTTCCAGGGCCTCGTGGGCCGCGACGTCATGGGGCCGCTCGGCCTGCCCGACGCGCTCTTCACGCCCGACATCGGCGAGTTTCACGGCCTTTTCGGCATGCTCAAGACCGGCATCGCCCTCGCCCGCCGCCTGACCACCGTCAGCCCCACCTACGCGCGGGAGCTGCTGACGCCCGAATTCGGCCAGGGTCTCGACGGCCTCCTGCGCGCGCGGGAGGGCGCGCTCGAAGGTGTGCTGAACGGCATCGACACGCAGGTCTGGAACCCCGCGACGGATCCGGCGGCGCCCGCCCGCTACGACGCCGCCGACCTGACCGGCAAGGCCGACTGCCGGGCCGCCCTCGCCGCCCGCTTCGGGATCGAGCCGCCCTCGGGCCCCCTCTTCGCCGTCATCTCGCGTCTCACGCGCCAGAAGG
>JBCBYE010000466.1:0-4018 GCA_039816075.1 Pseudomonadota bacterium
CAAGCCCCGCGCCAAGAAGTGAGGCGCGCGGCGCCGTTGCGCCGCGCCCCCCGCTCGCGATAACACCCGCGGCGCGCCCCACCGGGCGCGCCGCCTTCGTTTCGGGGACCTGCGCCATGGCCAAGAAGCTGTTCGTCAAGACCTACGGCTGCCAGATGAACGTCTATGATTCCGAGCGCATGGCCGGGGTCATGGCCGCCGAGGGCTACGAGACGACGGAGCGGGCCGAGGACGCCGACCTGATCCTGCTCAACACCTGCCACATCCGCGAAAAGGCGGCCGAAAAGGTCTATTCCGAGCTGGGGCGACTGAAGCCGCTGAAGGCCGCCAATCCGGACCTGAAGATCGGCGTCGCCGGCTGCGTCGCCCAGGCCGAGGGCGAAGAGATCCTGCGCCGCCAGCCCGCCGTCGACTTCGCCGTGGGGCCCCAGGCCTATGGCGATCTGCCCAAGCTGGTGCGCGACGGCGGGGTGGAGCTGGACTTTCCCGCCGACAAGTTCGCCCGCCTCGCCCCCACGGTCCGCAGGCGCGCGCCGGCCGCGTTCCTCACCGTGCAGGAGGGCTGCGACAAGTTCTGCGCCTTCTGCGTGGTGCCCTATACGCGCGGGGCCGAGGTCTCCCGCCCCGCGGCGCAGGTGCTGGCGGAGGCGCGCGGGCTGGTGGCGCAGGGCGTGCGCGAAATCACGCTGCTGGGCCAGAACGTCAACGCCTATCACGGCGCGGGCGAGGGCGGGGACTGGTCGCTCGCCCGTCTGATCGCGGCGCTGGCGGGGATCGAATGGCTGGCGCGCCTGCGCTACACCACCTCCCACCCCAACGACATGGGCGAGGATCTGATCGCCGCCCACGGGGAGGTCGACAAGCTGATGCCCTATCTGCACCTGCCCGTGCAGGCGGGGTCGGATCGGGTGCTCAAGGCCATGAACCGCCGGCACACCGCCGAGGCCTATGTCCGGCTGATCGAGCGGATCCGCGCCGCGCGGCCGGACATCGCGCTGTCCGGCGATTTCATCGTGGGCTTTCCGGGCGAAAGCGACGCGGATTTCGAGGATACGCTCCGCCTCGTGCGCGAGGTCCGCTACGCCTCCGCCTACTCGTTCAAGTACTCCGCGCGCCCCGGCACCCCCGCTGCCGGCCGCGCGGACGAGGTCCCGGCCGAGGTCGCGGCGGAGCGTCTGGCCCGCCTGCAGACCCTGCTGTCCGAACAGCAGAAGGCCTTTCAGACCTCCATGGTCGGCCGCCGCCTGCCGGTGCTGATCGAAAAGCCGGGGCGGATGGACGGCCAGATGGTCGGCCGGTCCCCCTGGCTGCAGGCGGTTCACATGACCGCCGCGGCCGATCGGGTTGGAGAGATCGTCGAGGTGGACATCGCCGAGGCCGGCCCGAACTCCCTCGCCGGCCGCCTCGCCGCCTGAGACCGCGCCCACGGGAGGGCTCGCCCAGGCGCCGGACGACCCTGCGCGCGCGGCGCTACTCCGCCGCCGCCCTGGCGCGCAGCAGCGGCAGCCGCGCCTCGAACCGCGCGCCCTGCGCGCCCTGCGCCCCGTCGACCAGCGCCAGATCGCCGCCGAACCGGCGCATGATCTCTCGGCTGATCGCCAGGCCCAGGCCGGCGCCGCCCGCATCGGTGCGGTCCCAGCCACGGGAAAACTTCTCGAAGATGCGCGCGCGATCCCGCTCCGCCACGCCCGGCCCGTTGTCGGACACCGCGAAGACGATCCAGCGGCCCTCCACCCGCCCTTCGGCCAGGACCCAGGGCTCGGCCGCGTCGTTGTACTTCACGGCGTTGGACAGCAGGTTGATGAAGACCTGCGCCAGCCGGTCCGCTTCGGCCAACGCCATCGCCTCGGCCGGCGCCTCGCCCAGGTCCAGCCGCACGCCGGCCCCATGGGCCACGCCGCGGGTCGTCTCCACAGCGCTGCGGAAGGCCGCCGCGGCGTCCGTGGGCGCCAGCGGCAGGTCCAGCGCGCCCCGCTCCAGCAGGTTGAGGTTCAGGATCTGGTCCAGCAGCCGGGTCAGACGCCGGCTTTCGTCATGAATGATGCCGACGAAGCGCTGCGCCTCGTCCGAGCCGATGTCGTCGGTGTCCAGCAGGATCTCGGAAAAGCTGCGCACGGCGGTCATGGGCGTGCGCAGCTCATGGCTGACCTGGCTGAGGAAGTCGTCCTTGCGGGCGTCCAGTTCCCGCAGCCGGTCGTTCGCCTCGCGCAGCTGCGCGGCGGTGGCCTCCAGCTGGCGGGACTTGCGCTCCACCTCCGCCGAATACTCCAACAGCTGCGCCGTCTCGTCGGCGATGCGCATCAGCTCCGACAGCGAGATGGTCTCGCCCCCCGCCGCCTGGGTGACCATGGCATGGGCGGAGGCGGACCCCACGCTGCCCGCCAGCTCCCGCTCCAGCCGCTGCACGAAACGGTCCGTGGGCGCCGGCAGCCCGTCGCGCCCCTGCTCCAGCGCCGCCTCGCGGAACAGCACGCGCGCCGCGTCGGCGCCCAGAATGCGCTGCGCCAGGATGAAGAGGTCCTCGGAGGCGGGAAAGCGCCGCACGACGCCCGCCGTCTCCGCCGCATCGGTGCGGAAGGCGTCGACGAAAAGGGCCGCCTGCAGCCATTCCAACGGCCGCGGCGCCTGCAGCATGGACCCGGCCACCAGCAAGCCGGCATTGACGCTCAGGCTCCAGAACACCGCATGCACCAGCGGGTCCATGCCGGTCAGGCCCAGCAGGCTCTCGGGCGCCAAAAGGGGCCAGCCGAAGGGGCCGTTCGCCACGACCTCGGCCGGCAGCACGGTCGCCGGCCCCACCAGCGCCCAGGCCCAGACCGCCGCTCCCCCGGCCAGCCCCCACAGCGCGCCGGCGCGCGTGGCCTGCCGCCAGTACAGCCCGGCCAGCAGCGGCGGAAGAAACTGCGCCACCCCCACGAAGGCGATCAGGCCGATGGAGGAGAGCGCCGTCGAGCCCTCGCTGATCCGATGATAGGTGAAGCCCAGCAGCATCAGCGCAAGGATCGAGGCGCGCCGCCCGTTCAGGATCACGCCGCGCACGTCGCCCGACTCCGCCTGCCGCCCGCTGCGCCAACGCAGGGCCAGGGGCACCACCACGTGGTTGGAGATCATGGTCGACAGCGCGATGCAGGCCACGATCACCATGGAGGTGGCCGAGGAAAAGCCGCCCAGAAACGCCAGCAGAGCCAGCCCGTCGGCGCCCTGGGACAGCGGCAGCGACAGCACGAACATGTCCGGGTTCGATCCCGGCGGCATCCAGGCCAGTCCCGCCGCCGCGATGGGCAGCACCGCCAGGCACAGCACCAGCAGGTAAAGCGGGAACATCCAGGCCGCCGTCGCCAGGTGCCGCTCGTCCGTGTTCTCCACCACCGTCACCTGAAACTGGCGCGGCAGGCAGATGATGGCGGCGGCCGACAGGAACGTGATCACCGCCCAGCGCGGCCCGAAAACGTCGTCGAGCTGCAGCAGCTCCGGCGTCAGGTCCGCCAGCGTCGGCTGCAGCCCGCCGTAAAGGCCGAAGGTCACCCAGGCGCCCACGGCCACGAGGGCGAAGAGCTTGACGAGCGCCTCCACCGCGATGGCGGCGACGACGCCCGAATGCCGCTCGTTCGAATCGACGCTGCGCGTGCCGAAGGCGATGGTGAAGGCGGCCAGCCCCGCCGCGGCCCAGAACGCCGCCGCGGGCCCGCCTCCGCCCCCCGCGATCACCTGCCATGAGGCGGTCACCGCCTTGAGCTGCAGCGCGATGTAGGGCGTGCAGGCCAGCACCGCGAGCGCCGTGGCCAGCACCGCCAGGCTCTCGCTTTTGCCGTAGCGGGCGCTCAGCAGGTCGGCGATGGAGGTGATGCGCTGCGTCCGCCCGATGCGCACCAGCTTGCGCAGCAGCCAGAACCAGCCGGCGAAGACCAGCACGGGGCCGAGATAGATCGTGACGAATTCCAGCCCCCCGCGCACCGCCGCGCCGACGGCGCCGTAGAACGTCCAGGACGTGCAGTAGACCGAGATCGAGAGCGTGTAG
>JBCBYE010000863.1:0-1541 GCA_039816075.1 Pseudomonadota bacterium
ACGAAGAAGGCGACCCCTTGGACATCAACGTCGCGGGCGGGGCCGGCGGCGACGGGGGCGATGGCGGCGACGGCCTCCCGGGCGGGGCCGGCGGCGACGGCGGCGACGGCGGCGGCGCCGTCGCGCTGGTGGCGCGGGGCGGGCTGACCCTCGACAACGTCACGATCAAGGCGAACGGCGGAGACGGAGCGCCCGGCGCGGCGTCCTCCCCCTTCGCCGGCGACAGTTTTCCCGGCGTGGGACAGGAGGGCCAGCCCGGCGAGTCCGGCGCCTCGGTGTCTGCGGCCGATGCTCAGCCCGGCGCGAGGGGCGGCGATGGAGGGTTCGGCGGAACGGGCGGCGCCGGCGGCGCGGGCGGCGGAGGCGCCGGCGGCACGGTCACGGTCCGGGCCTCGGCGCTGATCTTCGAGGGCGACACCACCATCGACGTCCTGGGCGGGACCTCTCCCGGCACGCCCGGCGACGATGGCGTTTACGGCACGACCTCGCATGCGATGGCCGGCACGCCCCTTTCCATCGACGCCGGCGAGATCGTGTCGAGCGTCAATGAAAACGTCGCCGCCAACAGCTTCATCGTCGAGGAGCCCAACGTGCCTCTGCTGCCCGGGCTGAAGGGGCCCGCCGCTCCCGCAGGCATCCTCGAAGACTGGTTGGCGGAAGATCTTTCGGACCTTCTGGCGGGCGCGACGGATGATGACGGCGTCGCGCTGCTTCGCCTCGACACCACGAGGGAGGCGATGCTGCTCGGCGCCGACTATGTCGATTACGACTTGCTCGTCCTGGCCAATGTCGGCGATCGCGACCTGTTCGACGTCAAGATCGGCGTGGATCCCTCCGAGGCGGACGCCTCCTTCCTCACCGATATCGGCGACGGCAACGCGCTTCTCGCGGATCAGCTTTTCGCCACGCTCGTTCCGTCCATCGGCACTCGTTTCAACGTGGAGTTCACGGACCTTGGCGAGGTTTTCTCCGGGTCCACCACGGAGCTCGCGGCCGGCGGAGATCCTTTCTTCGTGCGGGGCGCGGGCGCGACGACCGGGACCATCCCGCTTCCGGCGGCCGGCTGGATGCTGCTCGGCGGCCTTGCGGCGCTGGGCGCCCTGCGTCGCCCTCGAAAGGGCTAGGCGAGGCCCAGCTCGGCCCGTGCGCGCCGGGTCAGCTTGGCGGCGACCATGGCGTGGCTGTCGGCGAGATGGCGCTTGAGCTCCTCGTCGGACAGGCCCCCGTCATGGTCCTGGATCCACTTGAGCCCCCGCGAGGCGAGATAGGGCGCCGGGCGCAGTCCGGGCATCTGGGGCAGAACCTCGAAGGCGAGGTCGGTGACCTTGAAGGTGAAGGCGTCGCGCCCGTCGGCCCAGCCGCAGACGGCGAAAAGCTTGCCGCCGACCTTCCAGACATCCGAGGCGCCCCACTGGATCACGTGGGACGTTCCGGGCAGGGAGGCGCAGAAGGCGTTGAACTCGTCGCGGGTCATGGGGTCCTCGTGCGGCGAACGGCTGTGAGACCGTCGAGCGAAGGCGGCCCCGGATCAAGTCCGGGGC